>JBBQYR010000027.1:0-36416 GCA_038208565.1 Chthoniobacterales bacterium | reverse complement strand
CGTGAGGGGGTGTTACGCAGGGGCTCCGACCTATGAACCGCTCCACGCTCGCTCTGCTCGCCGCCGCTCTCGCCTTTACCCCCGCGCTGGGCCTCGCGGCTCCCAAGAAGCCGGGGCCCAAGCCGCCGGTCGCGACGCCGCGTGCAGGCGGCGGCTTCGTAGGCGCGGAAGAGGCGGTCGTAGCGGGCGCTCCCGATGGTGGCCAGCAGCACAAAGCTCGACTCGCGCACGGCCCAGCCGAGGGCGAGGTAGGCCACGGCACCGAGGAGGAGCATGGCCGAGAGGAGCAGCCCGAGGGTGCGCCGGGCGGAACGGGAAACGGTGGGGCCCATGGCCGAAAAGTGACCACACCACCGGGCCCGGGCAAGGCGTAAAAGGCGGGCCGGGAAGCTAGAGCCTGGGCGGGACTGCTGGAGGCGTGGAACGGCGGGGCACTGGCCTGCGGCCATCTTCGATCATGGGCGACGCCGTGGGCCGTGGCGCCGGTTTCGGACCATCCCACCGTCTCACAGCGACGCCCGAGCATCTCCAGCGCTCGGCATTCCCTCCACGTGCTGGACAGGCTCCAGGACGGCGAGGTGGCGGCGCACGGTGTCGAGGAGCTCGCGCATGCGGAAGGGCTTGAAGAGGTAGCGGGTGACGCCGGCGGCGCGGAGCTGGTCGTGCATGTTCGGCAGGAGCATGCCGGTGCAGACGACGATGCGCGGGTCGGGGACGAGGGCTTTCATCCGGGCGAAGAGATCGAGGGCGGTGCCGCCGGGGAGGCGCAGATCGGAGATGACGAGGGCGATGTCCTCGTGCTCGCGCTGAAAGTGCTCGAAGGCTTCGTGGACGGTGCCGGCGCTGAGGACGCGGTAGCCGGCGTGCTGGAGTTCGCGGGCCATCATCTCGCGCATCGCGGCTTCATCCTCGACGCAGAGGAGGAGCGGCCCCTCGCCGGGGGTGGGAGCGGGCTCCGGGACGAGGGTCAGGGAGGGAATCATGCCACAGAATCGGGCGCGACGGGGCGGGTGGCCCTGTCGGGTGCGGCCACCGCGGGGTGCTGCGTGTGGACCTCGTGACGATGCCCGAGCCGGGGGGGGCGACCCGCGGCGCCGGGAGCGCGGCGATGACGAAACATCGCCCTCCGGGAGTGGCCCGCGCCCTACGCGAAGACTTCGAGGGAGGGTTTGGCCTTGTTGCCCACGGCCATCGGGCGGCCGCTCGGGGTCAGGTATTCTTTCTCGATCGGCAGGCCGGCAGCCCAGCCGATGGTGGCGTGGAAGGAGCCGACGGTCATCTCCTGGCTCGCGGGCCCGTAGCCTTTCTCGTCGCTGGAACCGTGGACGTAACCGCGCTTCGCTCCCCCGCCGGCTAACACCGTGCTAAAGGCCAGCGGATGATGCCCGCGACCGGAGCCATCGAAGCCGGGCTTGCGGCCAAACTCGGTGGTCACGGCGACGAGCGTGGAGTCGAGCAGGCCGCGGGATTCGAGGTCGCTGACGAGCGCGGCAAAGGCGCGATCGAACTCCCCGCCCTTGTCCTCCATGCTGTCCTCGAGGCCCTTGTGCATGTCCCAGCCCCCACTCTGCACCTCCACGAAGCGCACGCCGCTTTCGACGAGCCGCCGGGCGAGCAGGCAGCCCTGGCCGAACTTGTTGCGCCCGTAGCTCTCGCGCATCGCGCCGGGCTCGGCGGCGAGGTCGAAGGCCTTGAGGTCGCTGCTCTTCATGAGCTGGAGGGTGGTGTCGTAGAAGTCCCCGTAGGCGCGGACGTTCTCGTCCGGCATTTGGTGGCTGAAGGTGGCGTCGAGGCGCTGGAGAAGTGTTAGGCGCTTGCTCTGGATGTCGGCGGAGACGCGGGAGCCAGAGTTGGCGAGACCTTCCTCGGGATCGAGGATCGGGAGCGGTGAGTAACCGGCGGGGAAGTAGCCGTTGCCGTGGTTCGCGGGACGGCCGACGCAGACCGTGGCCGGCAGCGTGGCGTGGCTGCGCCCGAGGTAATGCTGGGCCCACGCGCCGAGCATGGGGTGGACGATGGTGCCGCGCTTTTCGTAGCCGGTGCGCATGAGGTATTGCGCGTTGGCGTGGACACCGACCTTGGCGGTCATGGAGCGGATGACGGTAAGCTTGTTGGCGATCTTCGCGGTCTCGGGGAGGTATTGCGTGACCTGGAAGTCGGCGCTCGTGGCGATGGGATTGCCGGGGCCTTTCGCGTCGCCGGTCTTCGGGTCAAAGGAATCGATGTGGCTGAGCCCGCCCTGGAGCTGGAGGAAGATGACGTGTTTGGCTTTGCCAAAGCCCGCGCCGCGAGCCAGCGGCTGGGCGGCGGCGACGGTCTCGGCGAAGGAGCGTTTGCTGAGGAGCGGGAGGACGCTGAGACCGAAGGCGTAGCGGGCGCAGCGTTCGACGAAGGTGCGGCGGTCGAGGGGATCGCGGAGGGAGTCAGGGTTCATGAGGTGCGCGGGGTTATTGGATGAAGAGGAATTCGCGGGTGTTGGCCAGGGTCCAGGCCACGTCGTTGAGAGCGAGGCCGTCGCGGAGCGCGGCCTGGGTGGCGGTGCGTTCGCCGGTGTTAGGCCGGCGGCCGAGGAAGGCGAGGTAAAGCGCGTCGATCTTTTCGTCGGGGGTTTTACCGACGCTGGCAGAGACGACGGCGGCGCAGTTCGGATCGCTGACCAACTGGCCGATTCCACCATTCATCATGAGCAGAGCCTGCGGCACGCTGCCATCGGTCGTGCTGGTGTCGGCGATGAGGCGATCGCTTTGCCCAAAGACGCGCAGGAAGTGAGTCTCCGCGGCGGGCTGCGGGAGTTCGCTGGCACGGGCGAGGATCATGCCGAAGCGCTGCTGTGGTTTGGCGCCTTCGTAGGCGCTGATCAGCCCCTTCTCCGATCCCCCGCCCTTCTTCTTGTTGCCCCCGCCGAGCGCCGCCATGCCATCGGCCTCCCGGACGCGGTCCATGACGACTTTGAATGCCTCCGGAGTCGCCGCCCCGCCGGGGAGCGCGAGGAGCTTCATGTCGTCGCCGCGGCGGAGCGAAATCTGATCCACTGCGGGGCCGACGCTCTCGACCATCAGGCTATCCCAGACTTGCTCAGCCGACATGCGGCGGACGAGCGGGCCGGGGAAGAGATACGGCCCTTTCTCCAGGTCGGGCGTGGCGCTCGCCGAGCGCTGATAGGTCTGCGAGTTGAAGATGACGCGCTGGAATTCCCGCAGGTCGAAGTGGCCCGCCTTCATGATCTGCGCGAGATGCGCGAGGAGTTCGGGGTTGCTCGCCTTCTTCGGATCGTCGATGTCGGTGACGGGCTCTTGCACAGCGAGGCCAAAGGCTTTCTTCCAGACGCGATTGGCGATGTTCGCTGCGAAGCGCGGGTTGTCGGCGTGCGTCATCCAGCGGGCGAACTCGTCGCGGAGCTGCGCTGGATTGGTCGTGTCCACGTTGTAAGCCGGGTTCTTCTTATCCGCCTCGCTCCAGCGGATGAGCGCGGGCGCGACCGCTGAACCGGGCTTGGCGTCGTCGTATTTGTAGTCTTTCGGGAAAGTAAGGTCCTGCTTGGGCGTATCGACCATGCGGAAGAAGTTCGCGCTGGCGATGCGCTGCACCCCAGCCTTGGGTAGCACCGGCCCGGAGCTTTTGCCCTTGGCAAGCTTCTTGGCCTGGCTGATCGACTTCTCATCGTAGCCATCGCTCGCGCCGAAGAACGCGGCCATCTGGTAGAAGTCCTTTTGCGACCACTCGGCGAGCGGGTGGTCGTGGCACTGAGCGCAGGCGACGTTCGCGCCGAGGAAGGTCGTGAGCAGATTCGACACGCCATCGAGCGGCATCTGCGCGTCGTAGAGCAGGAACCCGGTCGCGCCATTCTCCGCGAGCGAGCCGTCGGCCGTAAGCATCGTGCGCACGAGCTCGTCCCACGGGCGATCGGCGGCGAGCTGGTCCTTGAGCCAATCCTCAAAGGTGAACGCGGGCACGTTCTTCCCAAAGCTGTCCTTCACGCGCAACATATCACCGAGCCAGTTGTACATCTGCATCGTGTAGCCGGGAGAATAGACTAACTGATCGATAAGGTTGGCGCGCTTGTTAGGCGTGGCGTCGGCCAGAAAGGTGCGCGCTTCCTCCGCGGTCGGCACCCGTCCCGCGGAGTCGAGGTAGATCCGCCGGACGAACTGCTCGTCGGTCGCGGGCGCGTTGAACTTCTGCCCCTTGCCGACCAGGGTGGAGCCGATGAGGTAATCGATCTGATAGGAGGCCTGCTTCACGTAGGCATCGGCGAAGCTCTTCGCCTTCAGCCGCTGCGCATAGTCGTGGGCAAAGGCGCGGTCTTCCGGCACGAGCCCACCCAGATAGAGCCGGTGCGTCTGGCCTGCGCGCGTCTGCACAGTCACGACTTCACCGATCAGCGAGCAGAAGGCCGCGTCGAGCTTGCGCCCCGCAGGATCGCTCCACTGCCGCCACGGCGAAGGCAGCGCCTCGGAAAGCGGCTTGGCCTCGGATGCGGCGGGAGCGGCGGGTTGCGCAACTGCTGTCGGGGCGGCCGTGGCAGGAGTTGGCTGACGGCGTTTCTTGCCACCGGGTGCCGCGGAGGCGGACCACGAGACGAGGAGAAGCGCGAGGACGGTGGCAGAGGCGAGGGTGAGTGGTCTCATGGAGGCGGAGGGAAAACCGGCGGTTATTAAGGGAACAGCGCGAGACCGGGACTTTCGGACAAGGAATTGCGAAACGCGATGGTGAGCTCCCGGAACCCCGGCGCAGTCGGAAGGTTGTCGGCGAATGCCAAATGAGCAGGGCCTTTACGCCCGCACCGGTCCGGCGCAGGATATGCACTCCTCCACCCATGCCCACCCCGAAGAAACCCGCCCCAAAACCCGACCTTCTGGAGACCTTTCTGGCCATGGCCGCGGCGGCGGCGAAGAAGGCTTTTGTCCGCCTGCGGAACGAATATCGGGCCGGGCGGGAAGGCCAACCCGATCCCGCCCGCCCCTTGCCCCGCCAGACTGGACCGGCCTGGTGGACGGTGCTCGGGGTGCGGGAGACGGCTTCCCGCGATCAAGTCGTCGCCGCCTACCGCGACGCCCTCCGCAAGACGCACCCCGACAAGGTGGCGCACCTCTCGGACAAGTTGCGCCAGGTCGCCGATCAAGAAACGCGGCGGATCAACGCAGCCTACGAGGAAGCGCAGCAGGCTCTCGGTCGGCGGCGGTAAGGTGGGTTTCGGGAGATTTGTGACATTCGGTGACAAAAAGCTTGTTGGTGCCATCTCTCGTGAGATTACGTAGCAGTTCCCCCTACCCGCCCCCCATGCATACCTTCGGAGAGATTTATCTCCTTCTTCTCGGCATCGTCACATTTTTCAACGCCGCCTATCTCGTGCGGATTCTCTGGCCCAGCGAATAGGGCTTCCGCCGATTGCTCGGCGCTTCATTTGTCCCTCCTCTCAAGCGGCACATTCGCAGACGACTGACTCCAAATTCACGCCAAAATGCCGCCGGGCACAGGGCGGGCAAATGCCGTGGGAATCCGCCGTCAGTCCGCTCAACTGTTCGTCACGAGCAATCGTCTGGTCGCACCACGCGCAGATCACGCGGAAGGCGGGACGTGAGCCGGAGTCGGATGGCGTGGAAGTCAGATAGAGGTTCATCGGTTGGTGCGGCCCGCGGGGGTTTAACGCAGGCTGTGCCACTAACAGACACGGGCACTGTAAAGTTCGTATGAGCGCCGACCGGGAGAATTGTTAAGGAGGCGTAAAAGTCCCCGCCGCTCGGCCGCAGCGGCGTCTCTTTGCGACGCGCTAAATGATCAGCATGCAGTCGCCGTAGCTGTAGAAGCGGTAGCGCTCGGCGATGGCCTCGGCGTAAGCGCGCAGGACAAACTCCCGCCCCGCGAGCGCGCTCACGAGCATGAGCAGCGTGCTTTCTGGCAGATGGAAATTCGTGAGCAACGCCCCGAAGGCGCGCGGCTGATACGGCGGATGGATGAAGATGTCGGTGCTGCCTTGCTGCGCGGCGAAACGGCGCCCGCAGGCTTCGAGGACACGCGCGCTCGTGGTGCCGACGGCCACGAGGCGGGAGGCGGCATTAAGCGCGGCGGCCGTTTCTTCGCCGATCGCGTAACGCTCGGAGTGCATGCGGTGCTCGCGCAGGTCATCGACGAGCACGGAGCGAAACGTCCCGACCCCGACGTGCAGCGTGAGGAACGCGTGCGGGATTGCCGCGAGAATTTCAGGTGTGAAGTGCAAGCCCGCCGTGGGCGCGGCGACGGCGCCACGCTCGCTCGCGTACACGGTCTGGTAGCGCTCGCTATCGGCGGGTTCCACCTTGCGATCAAAGTAGGGCGGGATCGGCAACTCGCCCGCAGCATCAAGATCGACCGGGCCTTGAAACTCGATGATCCGCTCACCTTCCGGCTCGATACCGACGACCACGCCCGCGACCCCGCGAATGCTCGTTGTCGCACCGATCCGCATTTTGCGCCCCGGCTTCACGAGACACTTCCACGCGTTCTCGCGCAGCATTTCGAGGAAGAGAAACTCGATGCGTGCATCGTCCGAAAAGACCCGCGCCGGGATGACGCGGGTATTGTTCAGTACCACGAGATCGCCCGCCCGCAGGTAGCTCGGGAAGTCGCGGAACATCCGGTGCTCGATGCGCTCGCCATCGCGATGCAGGACCATCATGCGCGAGTCCTCGCGGCGCGGCAGCGGGTGCCGGGCGATCAATTCATCCGGCAAAACGTAACTGTAATCCGCCGTGCGCAAGCTCACCCTTTGGGCGCCGGTTTGCTCGCGGCGCCGAAGACGCGCATGAGATCGCAGCGTTGCGCCGCATGGATGACGAGGTCGGCGACGCGGCGTTTCAGGCGTCGAGCGCGCATGGCAAATGAGCCCAGCAGCACGGCATACAGCGCCCACCAGAAAACGTCGAAGTTGTGCGTGAAAGCCAGACGATAGAGCAGCGCCGTGAGGATGATGCCGTTGATCAGGATCGTCGTCGCGACGGCTTCGTAGTGGAGCCGGACGCGCGTCAGGCACTTCGGCCCGCCGTGATATTCCGTCACCGAGCGCAGCGTGATACTCCAGAACTTGTTGCCGTAAATCTGTACGTCCCAATCCTTCCAACCGGTGTCGGAGGAGTAGTTCCAGCCTTCGTCTTCGAGGAGTTGGAAAACCTCGGTGAGCAACTGCTCGCGCCCCTTCCCCGTCTCGTTCCAGAAATCGAGTTGCGCGATGCCGCCCTTGTGAGCACCCGGCGTGATCCCCGCCTCGGGCCGGGCGATGACGCGCGTCGGCGTCACCTTGTATTTCAGCCACGTAAAGTACCGCGACCAGCCGCGGCCGAGCGGCTGCATGAAGGCGAGAAACGCCACGAGCAGGCGCGCGGGAATCGTGTCAAACTTCGCCTCGATGCGCGCGTGAATCATGTAGCTCAGTGCGACGAGGAACGTGCCGAGAAACATGAGCAGCGGCACCATGCGGATCTTCTCGATCGGCCAGCCGAGCACGGCGATGAAGGCCGTGAGCACGACCCACTCGATGCTGCTGAGATAAGCCGCCAACTCGCTCTGCGGCGTCGGGTAGATCGACTGGAAAAGCCCGTGGCCAAAGACGCCGTGGTAGATGATCGGCTTATTAAAGAGCCACGTGAACCGCGGCGCTCCGTAGATCTGGCCCTTCCATTTCGCCGTGCCGGTCGGGCCGAAAAAGATGAGGTGCTTAAAGCGCAGCATCGACTCCGCTTCGCCGTAGCCTTCCTGCTGCGTGCGGAAAGCTTTCAGCGTAAAGCGGCGGTAGTGCCAGACGATGGCGCTCGGCGAAAACGCGATGACGCCGCCATTCGTCTGCAAGCGCCAGCAGAAGTCCACGTCGTCGCCCGCCTTGCGATATTCGGTATCGAACCCGCCAACGCTCTCAAACGCCGCGCGATGAAACGCCATGTTGCAGCCCGGGATATGCTCGGCCACGACATCGGTGAGTAGCACATGACTCGGTCCGCCCGGCGCTGCGGAGACGGCGGCCTGAATCCAGTTCACCGCCGGGGGCGAGATATTCGGCCCGCCGACGCCGACGAAATCGCCGCTGAGCAGCGTGCCGACCATGTAGTAAAGCCAGTCCGGGTCCGCCATGCAGTCGCTGTCGGTGTAGGCGAAGATCTCGCCCGTCGCTGCGTGCGCCCCGGCATTGCGCGCGTAGCTCAGCCCCATGTTGGGCTGCACGATCCAGATGAGGTCCGGCAATTTTCCCGCGCCGGAGTAAGCCTCGATGCGCGCTTCGTGATGCTGGCCACTGACTTTGGCCACGACAGCTTCGTCCTTCGCCACGTCGGGCACGCGCGCACTCCGCGCCTCGATCCACGCTTTCACGATGGCCTGCGAGTCGTCGTTCGAACCATCGTCCACGAGCACGATTTCGAAGCCGGGATACGTCACTTCGTCGAGCGATTCGAGGCAGTCGCCAAGCGTCTTGCCTCCGTTGTAACTGCACACGACCACGCTCACGCGCGGGTAGCGATCGAGCTTCACCCGCTGCGTCATCGAGCTCTCGCCGTAGAGATATTGCTTGAGCGCGTGGAAGGCTTTCTTCGGCTGGCGTTCGCGGGTCACGAGGCCAAAGGCCCAGTCCGTGATCTCGCTCCCGCCGGTGAACCACTCGTCCGTCCACGCAAAGAAAATCGTCCCCGCCGCGCCCCCGCGAACCACACTTTCCAAATGCCACGAAAGCACCGCGGCCTGCTCCTCCTCGGGCTTGCGAATCGTATCGAGCCCGAATTCGCCGAAGATCAGCGGCTTGTCTTCCGCGAGGTTCTGGAGCCGCGCCAGATACTTCTCAAAGTCGCGCTGGCGCTCGAGATAGACGTTGTAGGAAACGAAATCGACGTTGCTCGGGAGCAGGTATTCCGTGGGCGGATAAGCAGCGTAGCTGTAGAGCGGGCGAGGGTCGGCTTCGCGGGCGATGCGGATGAGCTTTTCGACGAACTCGATGACGCGCCCGGCCCCGAGCCAACGGACCATCGCGTAGGGAATTTCGTTACCGACGTAGTAGCCGAAGATGGCCTCGTGGCCTTTGTTTTTTGCGACTCCATCGCGAATCGTCTGCTCGATCATCCGCCGCATTTTCGGCTGGTTGAGAAACTCCACGTGCTCGGCCCACGGGATGGAAATCAGCACGCGCAGGCGGAACTCGCGGGCGAGGTCGAGGAACCACTTCGGCGGGATGTGATAGACGCGCAGCAGGTTGATCCCCAGCTCCTGCATGAGCAAAAAATCGCGCCGCGCCTTCTCCGGATCGCCGACGAAATCGCCCGCCGTATCCGGCGCGAACGGCCCGTAGGTCACGCCTTTCACGAACCATTTCCGATCGCCGTCGAAAAAGAACTTCGCGCGGACGCGAATCGGTTCGAGAGGAGCGGCGGTGGTGGCAGGTGGTGCGCTGGACGCGAGGACTTCGGGCATGGAGAGCGCCCCTTCTAGCGTCGCTTGATGCGCTCGGCAAGCGGCGGGGCGGTCCCCCCTATTGTCATTCTGAGCGTGCGAAGAACCTCTGATCTCTTCCGCCGTCTCCCGCCACCTGCTTAGAACGCCATCCGGCTTCAAGAGCCGCACGGCAAAGGAAAGGCCGAGTTCTCTGGTCCTTCGCAAGCTCAGGATGACGGTCGGCGCGCTTCGCGCTTTTGCTCGCCGGCGACTTACGCTCATGCTCCGCCGCATGCCACCCATCCTCAGCATCCGCGAACTCTCCATCCGCCGCGACGGCACCCGTATCCTCGATGGCGTTTCGTGGACGGTGCAACGCGGCGAGCACTGGGTGATCCTCGGCGCCAACGGCTCGGGCAAGACCTCGCTGCTCAGCGCGCTCACGGGTTACCTTTCGCCGACCAGCGGTGACGTCTCGGTGCTCGGGCAGACTTTCGGCGAGAGCGACTGGCGCGAGTTGCGCAAGCATGTGGGGCTGGTCAGTTCAAGCGTTCGCCAGATGATGGCCGACCACGAGGAAGCGCTGACCACCGTGATCAGCGGCAAATACGCGATGATCGATTATTGGGGCGCGATCAAGCGGGCCGACCGCGCGGCTGGCTTGCGCATCCTGCAACAGATCGAGGCTACGCATCTCGCCGAGCGGCGTTGGGAGGTGCTCAGCCAGGGCGAACGCCAGCGCATCCTCATCGGCCGCGCGCTGATGGCCAAACCGCGCCTGCTCATCCTCGACGAACCCTGCGCCGGGCTCGATCCCGTGGCCCGCGAACATTTCCTCGCATTCCTCCAGCGCCTCGGCGCGCAACGCGGCGCACCGGCGTTGCTTTTCGTCACGCATCACGTCGAGGAAATCATGCCCGTCTTCACGCACACGCTGCTCCTGCGCGGCGGGCGCGTGCTCGGGTCCGGGGTGAAGGACGACGTGCTCACCTCGGCGCGGCTGGCCCAGGTCTTCGGCGCGAAACTGCGACTCTCCTTCGCCGCCGGGCGCTACACCTTGCGCGTGACTTCCCATTCACGCGGCGTCGTGTAATTTCGCGCCATGCTTTCCCCCCGGATTTTTCTTTGCGCTGGCGCTGCCATGCTGCTCGGGGTGACCGCGTCGCCCGCCCAGGACGACGCGGATTCCGTGGTCGTCGATGCGCCCACCGAATCGGTGATCAACGGCGCGCTGCGTTTTCTCGCCGCCCAGCAGCAGGCCAATGGCTCGTGGTCGGCACAGGGCCGGCGGGGCGATCATCCGGTGGCCATGACCGGCTACGTGCTCATCGCTTTCATGGCCGCAGGCAATCTGCCCGAGGAAGGCGACTACGCGCGGCAGGTGAATGCCGGGACGCAATTTCTCCTCGATGCGCTGCAAGCCGACGGCTCTTACCGCGGCGCGGACGCGAGCAAATACATGTACAACCACGGCATCGCCACGCTCGCGCTCGCCGAACTCTACGGCCAAACGCGTTCACCCGTAATGCGCGCCAAGCTCGAGCGTGCGGTGAAGCTGATCGTCACCACCCAGAGCGATCGCGGCGAAAACCGCGGCGGCTGGCGCTATCGCCCGTTGCCCGGCGACGCGGATATTTCCATCACCGTGATGCAGGTCGTCGCTTTGCGTGCGGCGAAGAATGGCGGGATCGACGTGCCGCAGCAGACCATCGACGACGCCATCGACTACGTGCGCCGTTGTAAGGCCGCCGGCACCGGCGGCTTCAGCTATCAGGCGGGGCGCGGGCCGGATGGCTTCGCGCGCACGGCAGCGGCGATCTACTCGCTGCAGGTCTGCGGGCAATACGACGATCCCCTCATCCCGCCCGCCTCGGAATATCTCTTCGAGAAAAACAAACCGGGCGGCCAGTGGTGGACCTACGGCTGCAATTACGCCGCACCCGCGCAATACATGATCGGCGGGCCGACCTGGAAACGCTGGTACGGCGTGATGAAGGACGAGCTGCTGCGGACCGTCCGGCGCGAGGGCGATCAGTGCCACTGGCTGGGCGAAGTCGGGCCCGTCTATTGCACGGCGGCCCACGCGACGATCCTCGCGATGCCGTGGCACTACATCCCGCTTTACCAGCGCTGAGTTTTCATGCGCCGCTTCGCTCTCGCCCTGATCGCGATTTTTTCCCCTGCTCCGCTGCCAGCCGGACTGGTCGAACTTTTCGGCGGCGAGGTCGCTGCGGGCGAAGTCACGCTCGAATACGGCGGCGTCCTTTTTAAGGCGGCCAACGGCGCGCCCGTCGTGAAGCTGGATTTCACGAACCTCTATCGCGTGCAGTTCTCCGCGCATCTCGCGGACGAATACGCGCCTGGCGTCGTGCTTCGGAATGGCGTGCGCCTCGCCGCGCCTGTCGGGGCCTTGAATGCGCCGAACGTCCAGTTCCCGAAGCGCGGCATCTCCATCCCGGCCGGCGAAATCGCATGGCTCGTCTATCAGCCCTTCCCCACCGCGCTGGCGGCGAACGCCACCGCCGGACAAACCGGCGCGCTCCTGCCCGGCGGCGATTTTTTCTCCGGCACGATCCGCGGCGCCGACATGGAAGCGGCGAAAGTTTTCAACCCGATCTTCGGCCTGCGCCGGTTGGAAGCGCGGCAGCGCGATCTGCTCGCCGTCGTCCTGCGCGACGCCCGCCCGCTCACCGCGCAATACGAGATCCGCACG
The DNA here is from genome assembly GCA_038208565.1 of Chthoniobacterales bacterium. Taxonomy (GTDB): domain Bacteria; phylum Verrucomicrobiota; class Verrucomicrobiia; order Chthoniobacterales; family Chthoniobacteraceae; genus Chthoniobacter. Next base: position 24,316 of record JBBQYR010000027.1, on the reverse strand, counting down.
AATGACGGCTCGGTTTTCGGCGTGGACAATTTCGGGCTCGAGCGAACCGGCGTGCTGCTCCGCCACCCGCTCTACGACAACATCATGCTCGCGCCGGCGGAGGTCCTCGAAATTCGCGCCGGAGCCCTGCGCTGCCGTTCGCTCGCGAGTTTGCCCCAGCTTCACGCCGAGCCGATCGCGGGCCTGCAAAAGCAGCCTGACGGCACCCTCGTCGCGGAAACGCGGACGGTAATCACCTGCGCGGTGCCGCCGGGTTTCACGGAGTTCACCGTGCGCATGGCGCCGGGCGATGACCTCGCTCCGGGACAGCGCGTGATCTTCCGCGTCTTCGGCGACGGGCAAGGGCTCGTCCGCAGCGAACCGATGGGCGCAGGCAGCCCGCCCCAGTCGCTGCGGGTCGCGCTCAATGGCGCGCGTGGCCTGATACTCCGCATCGAACCGCTCGATCCCCGGGCGCCCGCCGCCAGCGGCAAATGGCTGCAGGCATTTTTTCTCAAGCGCTGAAAGGGCCGAAAAATCAGCATCGCCACGCTCCCGAGTCTGCCTAGATTTGCCGCTCCATGATTTCGCTGAAACTCCTGCTGCCAGCGCTCCTCGGGGCCGTGCTCGCAGCCTCGGCTCTGGCCCAAGACGCGACCGACCCGGCTCCACCACCGGCCCCCGTGATGCGCGAGATTAGTCCCGGCGTCTTCGAGATCGGCAAGATTCAGCTCGACCAAAAGACCCGCACCATCCGTTTTCCGGGTGAGCTGAATCTCGGCGAAGGCATCCTCGAATATCTGCTCGTCACGCCGCAGGGCAGCACCCACGAGAGCCTGCTGACCAGCGACGTGCGGCCGAGCGATCTCCACTTTGCCATGCTCCTGCTCGGCGCCAAAGGCTCCAGCCCTGATGCGCCCGGCGCTGGACAAGCGCCGACCGGACAGATCGATTCCGAGTATCTCAAGACCGCACCGAAGCTCCGCGGCGATGGCATCAGCATCAGCGTGAAGTGGAAAAGCGGCGACGCGGAAAAGACCACGCCGGTCGAGGATTGGGTCTTCAACACCGTGACGAAGAAGGCGATGGAACGCGGCCCGTGGATCTACAACGGCTCGGTGTTCAGCAATGGCCACTTCATGGCGCAACTCGAGGGTGCGTTCGCCGCGCTCGTGACCTACCCTTCCGCACTGATCAACAATCCGCGCAAAGGCAGCGACAACGACCAGATTTGGGCGGTGAACTCGAAAGCCCTCCCGCCGGACAAAACGCCGCTCGAAATCACCATCCAGCTCCTGCCCAACGACGAACCGAAAACCCCATGAAAACATCCGCCCTCCTGCTCGTGGCGACCGCCTTCCTCGGCGTGCCCAGCCTTTTCGCCGCCGAGCCGCCCGCTCGCGATGAAGCCAACGTCTCGCTGCGCAACGAAGTCCTGACCTCGATCCGCAAAGGTCTCGCCTGGCTCCAGCAGCAGCAGCAGCCGACCGGCATGCTCGCCAATCCGCTCAACCCCGCGACTTCCGCCGACCATCCCTCGCTCACCGCACTGCCGCTCCTCGCCTTTCACTACGAGCCCACGGGCGAAGGCGCGAAGCAGTACGCCGCGACGCTCAAAAAAGGTTACGCCTATCTCCGCACGCAGGTGCAGCCCGACGGCGGCATCTACGCCAAGGGTCTCTCGAATTACAACACCTCGGTCTCGCTGACCGCACTGCTCAACAGCGGCGATCCGCAGGACGAGCCGATCCTCACCCGCGCCCGAGAATTCGTCGTCGGCCAGCAGGCCAAGGGCATGACCAAGCCCGGGCTCGACGGAGGTTTCGGCTACGGCCCGGTCGGTGCCAGCCCGAAGCGCATGCACCCCGATCTCGACAACACGCTCATCGCGCTCGAAGCGCTCCGGGCTTACAAGAAAGCGCGCCCCACCACGGAGATTCCTGCCGGCAAGGATCTCGACTGGCAGGCCGCGATCGACTTCATCTCGCGCTGCCAGAACCTCCCCGAAACGAACAAAATGGAATGGGCGAGCGGCGACCCGGCAAACAAGGGCGGCTTCGTTTATTACCCCGGCTTCAGCAACGCCGGTGAACAGGAACTCGAAGGCGGCAAGAAAGCCCTGCGCAGTTACGGCAGCATGACCTACGGCGGTCTGCTCAGCTTCATTTACGCCGACTTGAAAAAGGACGACCAGCGCATCACCGCCGCGCTCGAGTGGCTCGGCAAAAACTACACGCTCGAAGAAAACCCCGGCATGGGTCGCGCCGGGCTTTACTACTACTACCACCTCGCCGCCAAAGGCCTCGCCACGGCGAAGATCGACAAACTCAAGACCGCCGATGGCAAAGTCGTGAACTGGCAGCGCGACATCGCGCTCAAGCTCATCAACCTGCAAAAGCCCGACGGCTCGTGGGTGAACGACACGGCGCGCTGGATGGAAACAGATCCGGTGCTCGTCACGACCTACAGCGTGCTCACGCTGGAGATCATCTACAACCAACTCTGAGCCTGTTCCGGTCATTCATGGGAGGAATAGGGCGAGCGTGATCTGCGTCGTCGTCCACAAGCGCAACTGGCGTGACCCCGGCCCGGTGGTCAACGTCGGCGTCCACAACGCGCACTCCTTCGCGAGCATCGGCTGCGAGACGCACTTCGTCGTCGGCGGCGGCGAACCCTCGGACACCGATGCCGACCTGCGCGGCTTCTACGGCGTCGCACCGCATCCGCAACTGACCATCCATCGCGTGCCGCGACGGCGGATGTTCGGCGCCCATTCGAGCGTCCCGATCTTCCTCCACGCGCTGCGCCTCATCCGCGAGTTCTCGCAGCGCGACGAAGTCATCGCCATCGCCCGCGAGCCCAGCTTTCTCCCCTACCTCGCTTGGCTCGGGCACAACGCGCGCCGCCACACCTTCTACGAGGCGCACAATTTCTTCGCCGACTTCAGTTGGCGCGAAGATAAAATCCCGCTGCGCGATCGGCGCGAGAGCTGGCTCGAACAGGTGTGCATCCCGCGGCTCTCCGGCGTCATCTCCATCGTCGCTCCGCAGGCCGAGATGTACACCGAGCGTTTCCCGAAAATCCCCGCCCGCGCTCTCCCTCTCGGCACCGAGCCCCTCTCGCCCGGCGACCCCGAGGCGCGGCGGCGCGAAAGGCGCGCGGTGTATGTCGGCCACATGCATTCGGCCAAGGGCGTGAAGAACCTCATCGACGCCGTCACGCCCGCGGAAGGCGCGCTGCGCGCCGCTTTCTGGGGCGGCGGCGCCGAGCAGATGGCGAAGTATGAAGCGCGCCTCGTGACCAAGGGCGTCGACCGTGTCGAGTTCGTCGCCTTTCGCCCGCCGTAGTAATTGCAGCGCGACCTCGCGACCCGCGCCAGCGTCGGCATCGTCGCGCTGCACGACACCTTCTACAACGCCCGGCTCACCTGCCCCGCCAAGGCCCTCGACTACCTCTCCCACGGCCTCCCGATCATCGCCAGCGACCTGCCGTCGAACCGCAGCGTCATCGGCGACGGCGCGATCTACGTCCCGCCCAACGACACTCCCGCCCTGCGCGCCGCGCTCCTCGCCTTGCTCGATGACCCCGCCGAATACGCGCGCCGCTCCGCCCTTTCCTTCCAGCGCGCGCAGGAACTCGCGTGGCCCGAGCGCGCCCGGCGCATCGTCACCTGGGCAGGTGAACTCGATCGGGGCTGAGGTTGTGCTCGGCCATCTCCCAAACTGTCATCCTGAGCGCAGCGCCCGGCGGGCCAGCGGACGGGCGCGGAGTCGAAGGCCCTCCAATATCCTTCTTCTTCTGATAGGTCGCTGCCGCGAGCGGTCCCGCACGGTCGGCCATGCAGGTGAGGAAAGGCGGATATTGGAGGTCCTTCGGCTTCGCTCAGGATGACAGCGGTTGGACTTTCTTCCCTCCACTCCCCTAACGCTCGAACGGCGCCGCCTCGACCGGCTTGCCGCAGAAGAGACAGCGCGGGCGATGCTTCGCCAGCACCCGCTGGCAGTGCGGGCACGACCGCGGCGGCGACTTCGCTTTGCGCCCGTCGAGCTTCCCGTCCGCGAGGTCGATGTCGGCGATGCGGCGAATCAAATCCGCGTCCTGCAGATCCGTCTTCTCTTTCAAGATCGACCACAGCGCTTCGTTGATCAGCAGCAGCCGCTCCACGTCGAAACGCAGCCCTTCGATCTCGCTCTTCGGATCACGCGCCGCGGCCCATGCCCCCTCGCGCGGCGTGTTGGACGGAACATCGGGGAGGTGCTCGAAGATCATGGCGCGATGCCAGCACCTTCGCCCGCCGCCGGCAAGGAACTCTCGAAAACCTCGCGCTTGAGCACGCCGACGAACGGCAGGTTCCGGTAGCGCTCCGCGTAATCGAGCCCGTAGCCGATCACAAACTCGTCGCCGATATCGAAGCCGACGAAGTCCGCCTCCATCTCCTCGGCGCGCGGACGCAGCTTTTTCAGCAGCACGCAGATGCGCACGCTCTTCGGCCGCGTCTCGGCGCGCAGCTTCTGGCAGATCGCGTGCAGCGTGCGCCCGCTATCGAGGATGTCGTCCACGATCAGCACATGCCGGTCGTCGATGTCCGGCAGCGACAGTTGGTCGAAAGTCACCACGCCACTGCTCTCCGTCCCGCCGTGGTAACTCGCCACGCTCAGGCAATCGAGCTTCAGCGGCAGCGGGATGCGGCGCAGCAGATCTGCGGCGAAAATGAGCGAACCATTCAGCACCGCAAGCACCGTCAAATCCATGCCGGTGTAAGCCTCGGTGATGTCGCGCGCCAACTCGTCGAGCCGGCTCAGGATCGTCTGCTCGTGAAAAAGAATATGGTCAACGTCGTCGAGCATGCGGTGGGAATTTTGAATGCTGAATTTTGAATACTGAATGAAACAGGTGCCAGCGGCGCGGCGGGCCATTCAAAATTCAAAATTTAGCATTCACCATTTTCCGCGCGCTCCGCTAGACAAAAGCCGACCACCCTTTCACCCACACCACACCCATCCCATGTCCTGCTACCACCCCTCCATCGAAGGCGCCCAACACGGCGGCAAACCCCTCGCCGACTTCCTCGCCTACGCCAAACGCAGCGGCGCCGCCGGCGCGCAGCCCAGCAACTACCACCTCCAGGGCGGCAAGCTCTTCAAGTCGGCCAAGGAAATCAAAGCCACCTTCGAGAAAGCCGGGCTGGCCATCGACGGCGTGAGCGCGCACTGCCCGATCTGGGTTCACACCACCGCGTGGACCGGCTCCCCGACCATCCGCCCCTTCATCCCCGCGGATGTCGCCAAAAAGTCCGTCGGTGAAATCGAAAAGTGGGCCGAAAATTACAGCCTCAAGCTCCTCGACCTCGTCGCCGAGCTCGGCCTCAAAGTCCTCCCGATGTTCTGGGGCAACGCCTTCGGCTGGGAAGTCGCCACCGGTTATCCGTGGGGCTTCTGGGCTGGTCCCGGCTACGACCTCATCGCCGAGGGCAAGGAGCGCTTCGTCAAGAAGACCAAAAAAATCCGCGACCACGCGCGCAAGCTCGGCATCAAACTCTGCCACGAGATTCACCCCGGCACCGCCGCCGCCACCGCGGAGGATTTCCTCACCCTCGTCGATATCACCGATGACGACGAGACCATGGCCGTGAACGCCGATCCTTCGCACTGCTGGGAAGGCGAGACGTGGGAGACGCGCTTCCTCATGGTCGGCGAATACATCCACGCCGCGCATGTGAAAAACTTCACCATCCGCAAGGACTTCCCGCTGCGCTGCATGGAGTCGAACTGGCAGGATCGCGCCATGCAGTTCACCGACCTGCCGAGCGGCGACCTGAACATGAACCGCTACGTCGAGCTCCTGCTCATGGTCGGCTACCCCTCGCGTTACTGCCAGCTCCACGGCACCGCCACCGCCCCGCTCGTGGTCGAAGCCGAAAGCGCCCACCGCGATCTCGATTCCACGAGCGCCAACGGCATCGGCTACGTCCGCGACCACCTCCTCATCAAGCCCGCCGCCGGCAGCTTCGAGGACGGCATGGGCGCGTAAGCGAACCCCGCCTCAGCTACTCCCCGCACGGGCCGCGTTCACCATGAACGCGGCCCGCTGCATTTCGGGAGGGATTGCCGGGCGGGAAAAAACGCCGCGCTGGCGGAAGCAGTCACCGTTCTCCTCGCTCCCTTTTGACGAATGCGCGGGCGCCGCGGTGCGCCACAAGATCCGAGCCGACTCCAGCGGGGATGCTATTTCCTGCGACCGAGCTTTTCCCACCACTCGACGTAGGCGGTGAGCGGAGGACCGAGCAGGGTGTTTTCCGCGAGCCAGATGAGGGGCGCGTAGATGCGGCGCAGAGGAGCGAGCTGCTCTGGGGGGAGGCGCGTGGCATACAAACCGACCGGCCCAATGCTCAGCACATAAGCGAGAATTCCCATGAGGAGGAAGGTCGCCCCGCGGACCATGAGATCCCCGCCGCGGGACTCGTCAGCGCCGGGGTCGGTCATGACGAACCGCCGGCGTCAGGCGACGCTTTTGGCGGGGCCGCCCTTCTTCGCCTGGAGCAGCGGGAGGATTTTCTCGACGGCGGCGGCGGCGGTGAGGCCGTGCTTTTTGCGGAGGATCTCGACGGCGCCGTGCTCGATGAATTGATCGGGCCAGCCGATGCGGACGACGGGGGTTTTGATGCCGGCATCGTTGAGCTGCTCGATGACGCCGCAGCCAAAGCCGTTGTGCAGGACGTGGTCTTCGAGGGTGCAGACGACATCGGCGCTGCGGGCGAAAAATTCGAGGGTGCCGTTGTCGAGGGGCTTGATCCAGCGGGGGTTGATGACCGCGGCGCTGATGCCCTGCGCTTCGAGGAGCGCGGCGGCTTCCTCGGCCATCTGGCACATGCCGCCGAGGCCGAAGAGGGCGACGCGCGCGGGCTGGGTGCTGCCGTGTTTGATGACTTCAGCTTTGCCGATTTCGAGGAGCTTGGGCTGGGCCTTGGGCTGCACACCGGTGCCGGCGCCGCGCGGGTAGCGAATGGCGATCGGGCCGCCGGTGTGGTGGGCCATGGTCCAGAGCATGTCCACGAATTCATCTTCGTCTTTCGGCTGCATGTGGACGATGCCAGGGACGCCGCGGAGGTAGGCGATGTCGAAGAGACCGTGATGCGTGGGGCCGTCGTCGCCGCTCAAGCCGCCGCGGTCCATGCAAAGCGCGACGTCGAGATTCTGCAGCGCCATGTCGTGGATGATCATGTCGTAGGCACGCTGCATAAAGGTGCTGTAGATGGCGAGGAAGGGCTTGAAGCCTTGGGTCGCGAGGCCGCAGGCGAAGAGCGCGGCGTGTTCCTCGGCGATGCCGACGTCGTAATATTTGTCGGGGTGCGCCTTGGCGAAGTGGACGAGGCCGGTGCCGGTGGGCATGGCGCCGGTGATCGCGCAGATCTTGTTATTGGTCTCGGCGAATTTGGCGAGGGTCTTGCCGAAGAGTTCGCTATAGGTCGGGGAAGTGGTGGCGGCGGTCTTGCCGGTTTTGGGCTCGAATTTACCGAGGCCGTGGAACTTGTCGGGCTGTTCGAGGGCGGGCGCATAGCCTTTGCCTTTCTGCGTGAGGATGTGCAGGAGGACGGGCTCGTTCTGGGTCTTGAGGAACTCGAAGGTGCGGATGAGCAGTTCGGTGTCGTGCCCATCGATCGGGCCGTAGTAGCGCAGGCCGAGGTCCTCGAACATGACGCTCGGGGCGAGGAGGTTTTTCACGCCAGCCTCGACTTTGCCCGCGAGTTCCTTCGCGAATTTACCTCCGAGCATTTCGATGAAGCTGGCGGCTTTCTCGTGAAGATGCGCGTAGGTCGGGTGGGTGGCGATCTTGTTGAAGTAGTGGGCGATGGCGCCGACGTTTTTCGCGATGGACCACTCGTTGTCGTTGAGGACGACGATGAAGCGTTTGGTGCTGTGGGCGACGTTGTTCAGCGCCTCGTAGCTCACGCCGCAGGTGAAGGCGGCGTCGCCGGCGACACAGACGACGTGTTCATCGGACCCGCGTTTGTCCCGCCCCACGGCCATGCCGAGCGCGGCGCTGAGCGCGGTGCCGGCGTGGCCCGCGCCGTAGCAGTCGTGCTCGCTCTCGGTGCGAAGGAGGAAGCCGTTGAGACCCTCGTATTGGCGAATCGTGTCGAAGCGCTCGCGGCGGCCGGTGAAGAGCTTGTGGACGTAGCCCTGGTGCGACACGTCGAAGACGAATTTGTCCTTCGGGGTCTCGAAGACGCGATGCAGCGCGATGGTGAGCTCGACGACGCCGAGGTTCGGCCCGAGGTGGCCGCCCACGGAAGTCGGGTTGTCTTCGGAAAGGACGCGGACGAGTTCGGCGCGAACTTCCTGCGCGAGTTGGGGCAGGTCGGTTTCCGCGAGCTTCTTGATGTCGGCGGGCGAATTGATCGTCGGAAGGATCGGGGTGGGCATGTTCTAGAAAAGGCTGATGTCGTCTTTGGGCGCAGGAGCCGCTTTTTTCTCCGGCTCGAACTCCTCGACCTGCGCCTCACCGGAGGCGTCGCGGGTGATGATCTCGATACGTTGCTCGGCGGCCTTGAGCTTCTGCTCGCAAACGCGCACGAGCTTCATGCCTTCCTCGTAATACTTGAGGAGGTCATCGAGCGGGATTTTGTCGGATTCCATCTCGCCGACGAGGTGCTCGAGGCGTTCCATCGAAACCTCGAAGGTCTGAGATTCGCTGGTTTTGGCGGCGGATGGAGGTGTGGCCATTGATTACGGAATCGAGACTAAACGCGAAAGTGGGCGCGTCACAATTAGTCTTCGCGGTTCGTCCAGCGATCGCGGTCGCTGTAGTAGATGCACTCGCCATCGATCGGCAGTGGGGTGACGGCCTTGAGCGGGAAGTCGCGGGTATTCACCGTGCGCTGAATGAAGGGCGACCAGTCCTTGTATTCGCCCTTCACGATCGCGGGAATGAAAGGGAGGCTCCCGGTGACGGGCGTGAGATAAAGGCCGACGACCTGGCCCTTGAGCTGGTTGTAGTCGTTCAGAGCCATGAAGTCGCGAATGGACATCGGGAGCCAGAGGCTCTTGCGATCAGCATACCAAGCCACGCCCCAAGGCATGTCGGAGGCGATGATTTCATGCTCCCGCGTCCACTGCCCGAGGATGGCGATGTAGGGCGGAACGTAAGGCGGCCACTGCACGCGACCCGTCGGCGGGCCGATGAGGACGAGGAATTGATTGAGGAAAGGCAGCGCCGAGATGACGTAGAGCAACCCGATGAAGCCGAGGCGCACGAGGTGGATATTGATCTCAAGGCGCGACCAAAGGACCAAAACGAAGGCCATGCCGTAAAAGGTCATGATCGGAATGAACAGCACGTAGAGATCATTGGCCTGCAACACGGTCGAGTCGGGCATGCCGAAGACCGCCATTCCGAGAACCGCAAAGACGAACATGGAAAGAACGCCCCATCGGAGGTGAGAGGTCTCCTGCCGCTTAAAAAGATGCAGCAAGGCGATAAAGAAGATCGGCGCGAGCAGCCCCTTGCCCAGGAAATCGTAGATCCTGCCGAATTGTTCTACGACTTGGCCCTGGATCTTGGTCCGGAAATAAAGCGGGGTGACTCCGGTCAAGGGCAGATCCATCGAGCGCATCACTTGCGACTCGGTGCCGCGCACCTGAAACAATCCCGAATACCAGCCGAGGCCGACGGGATCGCCGCAGACCTGATAATTCCGGATCATCCACGGGCCGTAAAAGAGCAGAAACACGCCGGCCATGATCGCGGCGTCGCGCCCGCGAGGCCGGAAGTAGAAGATGCAAAAAAACAGGAGCCCGGCGAAAATCCAAATGGTCAATGCGTGGGTGAGCGCCAGCAGACCAAACAGCGCCGCGGTGCCGATCAACCAGGGAAGCGTCCGCCCGCCGGCCGCCCGCGCCTCGATCGCGCGCACCAGAGTATAAATGGCGACGCTAAAGAGCAGCAGGAGCAGCATCTGAGGCAGCCCCGACAGCGCAAAGTCCCAGAATTTCTGGCAGAGCAGCAGCATGCATGCGCTGAGGACGGCCAGCCGATCGTCGAAGAGGCGCCGCGCGGTGAAATAATTTACGGCGATCGCCCCGAGGAAAAATGCCATCTGCACCAGAGCGATGATCCGGTCGTAGGCATAGACCACGAGTTTGGAGGTCATCTCCACCTCGTAGGTGTAGCGGGAGAAATAATCGGCGTTCTTGGCGAGCGACTTCAGCCCTTCGTTGGCCACGTCCATGCCCTTAAAGGCCATCCCGTTGATCCACGGATGCAGCGGCGCGTGATAGGTATCGGGCGTCTTTTCGAGCGGAAACGACCCTTTCGCCCGCTCGAACTGCCGGATGGCCGCGGGCCGGATCACCTTCGTGGTGAAACCGTTGCCCCGGGAGACTTCGCGGGCAATCTGGGCCTGCTCGATGGCCTTCTCGTTGGCGAGTCCTTTGAAGCCGCTTCCCTCCTTGAAAAACACGAGATAATTCACGAAGGCGATGGCCGACAGGAGGACCAGCACCTTGAACCGGCGCACCCACCCTCCCTCCTCCAGCTTGTGGACGAACTGCTGGATTTTAGTTTCCGTGGCCATCGTTTGGGGTCTTTAGCTCGTTGATTTTGCGGTGGAGAGTGCGTCGGCTGATGCCGAGCTTTTTGGCGGCCTGGGTCACGTTGCCACCCGTATCCTCGAGCGCTTGCAGGATCAGGCGGTGCTCGGTTTCGTGGAGGTTGAAGCGCCCGCTTTTGGCCGGGATGAATTTCGCCGAGGCCAGCGTGCCGCCACCCTCGGTGGCCTCGCGCACTTCCGGCGGGATATTGCGCAAGCCGATCTGCAATCCCGTGGTCATGACCACGCAATTTTCGATCACGTTGCGCAGCTTGCGGACATTGCCCGGCCAGTCGTAACGCAGGAGCGCTTCCATGGCTTCGGGGCTCATCTCCGGCACCGGCTTGTTGTTCTCTTCGGCAAACTGCTTGAGGAACGCCTGCACGAGCAGCGGGATGTCCTCCTTGCGCTGGCGCAGCGGCGGCATCGTGAGTTGCACGACGCTCAGGCGAAAGTAGAGGTCGTCGCGGAATTTCCCTTCGCTGACCAGCTTGGCGAGGTCCTTGTTCGTCGCGGCGACGAGCCGCACGTCCACCTTGATCGGCGCATTGCCCCCCACCCGCTCGAATGACCGATCTTCCCCAAGCACGCGCAGCAGCTTCACCTGCGTCGCCTGATCGATCTCGCCGATTTCATCGAGGAAAATGGTCCCGCCATTGGCCTGCTCGAAACGCCCGATACGCTTATCAACGGCACCGGTAAAAGCGCCGCGCTCGTGGCCGAAGAGTTCGCTTTCCAAAAGCTGCGCGGAAAGCGCCGCGCAATGCACCGCGACGAATTTCTGCTTGGGCCGGCCACTGAGCGCGTGGATCGCCTGGGCCGCGAGTTCCTTGCCCGTACCGCTCTCGCCTTGGATCAGCACCGTCGCCCGCGTCGGCGCGACCTGTTTGATCGTATTGAAGGCATCATCCATCGGCAGCGACTCGCCGATCAACCGCTCGAGCCCGTACTTCTTCTCGACCTGCTGCTTGAGTTCCACGACCTCTTTCTCGACCTTGCGGCTGCGCAGTGCCCGCTGGATCAGGATTTCCAGCCGGTCGATGTTCAGCGGTTTGGTCACGAAATCGTAAGCCCCGCGCTTCATCGCCTCCACGGCCGCATCGACCGAGCCGTAGGCCGTCATCATGATGACGATCGGCGGATGCGGCAGCGCGAGCGCCTTTTCAACCAATGACATGCCGTCCTCGCCGCCGAGCCGCAGATCGGTCAGGACGAGATCGACGGTCTCGCGCTCGAGCACGCTGAAGGCGCCGCCAATATCGGCCGCGATATAGACCTCGAAGGTGTCTTCCAACGACGTGCGCAACCCTTCGCGGGTGTGCTTTTCGTCGTCAACGATGAGGATGGTCGGATTCACTGGGAGCGGGGAGCGTCGAGGTGTAGCGGCGCGCCTCCCCGCTGGCAAGGCGTCAGAGCGACTCTTTGGCCCGCTTTATGTGAAAAATGGGTGAACCCGGCACCGCCGGGCCGCAATCAAGGAACCGTCGCGCCACCGGTCACCGACTGCATCACCAGCACATTGAGAATGATGCCGACGACGATCAGCACGGTCCAGATGAGCATGAGCTTCTTGATGTTCAGGGTGGCCACGTTCATCCATCCCCAGACGAAAGTATAGATGCCGCAGAGAATCCCGAGAATGCCGTGGAGAGCGCCCTTCTGCTGGAACAGCTTGATGACGACCATCACGAAACAAACGAGGGAAGCGAGGCCGACGAGTTGAGCAAGAATTTGCATGGTAGGTGGGTGTTTGGGTTGGAACTGACGATCACCTGACTAGCGAGCGAAACCCCCGAGCGTCGAGCGTGAATCTCAGCGCCCAATAAAAAAGTAATGCGATCAATACAACCGGCACGAAATGGGTGCGATCCTCGATCCAGCGCACTCCGCCCCGCAGCGCCGATCTGCTTCGGCCGCGGAGCAAAAGCCCCACGCCGAGCAGGCCAAGCGTGAGCATGAGGAGCGGCGCGAAGGCATGCATCTGCAAGGCGGCGAGCCACTCCCCTCGGCAAAGCGATACGCAGGCACGACCCAAGCCGCAGCCCGGACAGGGCCAGCCGGTCGCTTGGAAAAAAGGGCACGGCCAGCCGCCCAGGCCCGCGGCCGAAAGACCGACGTGGGCGACGCCAGCTCCGAGCACCCATGCGCAGAGTTTGGGCGACTCGATCAGCGACCCCAGCAAGCCCCGCCGCTCCTCGACCGCCGACACCGCGCTCATGGCGTGCCGGCTTCCAGCATCCGCGCGACTTGGTTGCGGAGCGGCAGACGAACGGTCAGCGTCAACCCGCGGCCCTGATCGCTCGCGAGGTCGATCTCTCCGCCGTGCTCGCGGACGATGCGCCGCACGATGAGCAGGCCGAGGCCGCTCCCGCTCGCCTTCGTCGTGAAATACGGCTCGAAAATCTTGCTCATGTTTTCCGGCGAGATGCCGCCACCGGTGTCCGCAAATGAGATCGAGACGAAGCGATCATCCTGATCCGTCCGGATGCGCAGCAGGCCGCCCGACTTCATCGCCTGGAAAGCATTCTTGATGACGTTGTAAAAGGCCTGCTTGAGCTGGTTGCGATCGACCTCGACGAGCGGGAGATCCTTTCGCAGTTCGAGTTCGACGAGAATGTTGCGGTCCTCGATTTCCGGTTGAAGAAAACTCACCGATTCCTGCACGAGCGCGTTCAGGTTTTCCAACCGCGCCTGCAGCCGCGCCGGGCGGATGGCGCCGAGGAATTGCTGCACGATCGAGTCGAGTCGCGTGATTTCCTCGCGCGCCACTTCGAGCGTTTTCTGCAGCTCCGCGCGCTGCGCCGCCGGGACCTTGCGCAGCTTGCGATCCATGAGTTGGAGATGGATGTGGAGCGAATTGAGCGGGTTGCCGATCTCGTGCGCGACGCCGGCGGCGAGCAGCGTGAGCGCGGTCAGTTTTTCGGACTGGATCGTCTCCTCGGTCGAGCGCCGCGTCTCGGTGATGTCGCGTAGGATCACGGCGTAGCCGACCATCTCGCGCACCGGCGCTTCCTTGCGCTTGGCCGTCGGCGTGTCGAGGCTCAGCGGCACGACGTAGAAATTCAGGAACCGGTGCTGCGGATAAAACACCTCCATGTCGCGACTCACGACCTCACCGGCTTCGACGAGTTTTTCCCACGCGACGCCCCGCAACCGATCGCTCAACGGCTGCCCCATGCTCGTCTCGCGCTCGATCCCAAAGAGCTCGCAGGCCGCGCGGTTCAGGTAGTTGATCCGCCCCTTCAAGTCCGTGACGATCACGCCCTCGTGGATCGCGTTGAAGATCGTCTCGAGGAAGCCCTTCTCGTCCGCGAGGCGCAGCAGATAACCCTGGACCTCCTCTGGGCGCACGCGTCCGATGCGCTCGATGAGCTTGTCGAGAAAGCCGGAGTTCATGGGGCGCGCAGCTTAGCCAAGCCGCCCCACCGAGCGCCACAGAAACTGCGCGACTTGGCTTCCCGCAAAAGACTGCGCTACGTTCCGCGCATGAATCGCGGCCCCTCGATCGGCGAGTATCTCATTCAGCGGCTCTCCGCACATGGCGTGCGGCATGTCTTCGGCATCCCGGGCGATTACGTCCTCGGCTTTTACGATCAGCTTTTGCAAAGCGACCTGAAGACGATCGTGACCTGCGACGAGCAGGGCGCGGGTTTCGCGGCCGATGGTTACGCGCGCGTTCACGGGCTCGGCGTCGTGTGCATCACCTATTGCGTCGGAGGGTTGAAAGTGATGAATCCCGTCGCCGGCGCTTTCGCGGAAAAGTCGCCAGTCGTGGTGATCAGCGGCGCGCCGGGCCTGAACGAGCGCGACAAAAATCCCCTGCTCCATCACAAGGTGCGCGACTTCGACACGCAGCGGCGCGTCTTCGAGCACATCACCGTCGCGAGCGCGGCACTCGAGGATCCCGACACCGCTTTTTCCGAAATCGATCGCGTGCTTCACGCCGCGGTGCGTTACAAGCGACCCGTCTATCTCGAACTCCCGCGCGATCTCGTCGAGGTGCCGGGCCGCCCGGATCACCGCAGCCGCGATCTGCATGAAACCAGCGACCCGCTCGTGCTGGCGGAGGCGCTTTCCGAAGCGACCGCGCTCCTCAACGCCGCCCAGCAACCGGTGATCCTCGCCGATGTGGAAGTGCACCGCTTCGGCCTGCAGGAGGAGTTGCTCAAGCTCGCGGAAAAAACCGGCATCCCGGTCGCGGCGACGATCCTCGGCAAGTCCGTTTTGGCGGAGCAGCACCCGCTTTATCTCGGCGTGTATGAAGGGGCGATGGGGCGCGACGACGTACGCGAGTATGTCGAGAAGAGCGACTGCGTGCTCATGCTCGGCGCCTTCATGACCGACATCAACACGGGCATCTACACGGCCAAACTCGATCCGGCGAAATCGATCTCTGCGACCAGCGAGCGCCTCGCCATCCGGCATCACACGTTTGAAAACGTGCGCTTCAAGGATTTCGTGCGCGGCCTCATCGCCGCCGATCTGCGCGCACACGAAGCGCCGAACCGTCCGCGCCCGCCGCAGCCGCGCGAGTTCGTGCCCGGCCGGCAGGGCGAGAAGGTGACGATCGCCCGTTTGTTCGAGCGCGTGAACGAGTATCTCGGCGACAGCAGCATCGTCGTCGCGGACGTGGGCAATGCGCTCTTCGGCGCGAGCGACCTGCTCATCCGCCATCGCACGGAATTCCTCGGACCAGCGTATTACGCGAGCATGGGCTTCGCCGTGCCTGCCGCACTCGGCGCGCAAATGGCCCGGCCCGATTTGCGCCCGCTCGTGCTCGTCGGCGACGGCGCCTTCCAGATGACCGGCATGGAACTCTCGACGATCGCGCGCTTTGGCCTCAACCCGGTCGTGATCGTGCTCAACAACAACGGCTACGGCACCGAGCGTCACATCCACGACGGCCCGTTCAACGACGTGCTCGCATGGAAATATCACAAGCTGCCCGAGGTCTTCGGCCAAGGCCGCGGCTTCCTCGTCGAGACCGAGGAGCAACTCGACGCCGCGCTCGATGCCGCGGCGAAGCACACCGAGAGCTTCTGCATCCTCGACGTGCATCTCGACCCGATGGACCGCAGCGCCGCGCTGGCCCGACTGGCCGAGCGCCTCGCCGAACGACTCGGCAAAAAGAAGCTCTGACATCCGGGCAAACAAAAAGGGCGACGCCCGGGGGAGCGTCGCCCTTGTTGGGGTTCGGCGAGTAGGGTCTCGCCGGGGAAAGCGCCTTACTCGGCGGGTTTGTCCTCGGATTTCTTGGCGCGCGGCTTTTTGGCCGGCTTCTCGCCTTCAGCCGCCGGAGCAGCTTCAGCTTCAGCTTTGGGCTCGGCCTTGGGCTTTGCAGCCTTCTTGGCAGCCTTCGGCGCAGGCGTCGCGGTTTCGACGAGCACCGGGGCGTCCACCCACTCGATGAACGCGACTTCCGCGGCATCGCTCTGGCGCTGCACGAGCTTGATGATGCGGGTGTAGCCACCCTTGCGATCGACCGCGCGCGGCGCGATCTCGGCGAAGAGCTTCGTGACCGCGTCGTCCTGCCGCAGCACCGCCTTGGCCGTGCGGCGCGCGTGGATGGTGTTCTTTTTGCCAATGGTGACCAGCTTCTCAGCCAGGGGGCGCAGCGCCTTGGCTTTGGCGAGCGTGGTCTTGATGCGATTGTGCTCGATCAGGCTGACCGCGAGGTTGGCGAGCATCGATTTGCGATGCCCTTCCTTGCGGCCCAGTTTGACCGTCTTTCGTTGGTGACGCATGGGATGTCTTTTCTAAATTAGCTGACGAGGCTGGTGTCGGCCGCGTTGGGCTCGACGAGACCGGACTCGAATTTCATGCCAAGCGACAGGCCCAGTTGCGTGAGCTTGTCCTTGATTTCGTTGAGCGACTTCTTGCCGAAGTTGCGATACTTGAGCATCTCCGCCTCGGTCTTCTGCGCGAGCTGACCGACGGTGGTGATGTTGGCGTTGTTGAGGCAGTTCGCGGCGCGGACGGAGAGTTCGATCTCGTTCACGCTCATGTTCAGGAGCTTCTTGATCTTCTGATTCTCCTGGCTCTGCGCGACCGGCGTCTCGTCGAAAGCGACAGCGTTTTCGTCGTAGTTGTAGAAGGGCTCGAAGTGCTTCTTGAGGATCGAGGAAGCCTGCACCAGCGCGTCTTCCGGCGTCAGGCGCCCGTCGGTCCAGATCTCGATTTCGAGCTTGTCGTAATCGGTGCGCTGGCCCACGCGGGTGTTGCCGACGGTGTACTTCACGCGGGTGACCGGCGAGAAGATGGAGTCGATGGCGATCTGGCCGATCGGCTGATCGGGGTGCTTGTTCTCATCACCCCGGGCGAAACCGCGACCGACTTTCACTTCGAGTTCGGCCTCGAACTTCGTCTTCTTGTCGAGCGTGCAGATGATCTGGCTCTTGTTCAGGACCTCACACTGTGCGGTCTCTTCGATGTCGCCGGCAGTGACGACGCCTTCCTTGTTCACGGAAAGGTTGAGGTTGCGCACCTCGTGGTCGTGCGCCTTGAACTTCACCTTCTTCAGGTTGAGCACGATGTCGGTCACGTCCTCCACGACATGCGGCAGGGTTTGGAATTCGTGGTTGGCTCCGGTGATTTTCACGGAGGTGATGGCCGCACCCTCGAGCGAGGAGAGCAGCACGCGGCGAAGCGAGTTGCCAACGGTGTTGCCGTAGCCGGCTTCAAAAGGCTCGGCGATGAATTTGGCGTAGGTATCGGAGCGCGAATCCTCATCCTTGATGAGTGACTTCGGCATTTCGAAACGTCCTAAACGAACAGGCATGGTTTCAGTATCTTTCTATTTCACCGGGTTACCCCTGGCGCGTTAGCCGCCGAACATGAGGATCGGCGACCCAGGGACCAACGGTGCGTCTTTTTGATTTACGCGCGTGGGGCGTGCAAGAAAGACGGCCTCCCCCGCTTTGTAAACGAAAATCTTGCCCAATTTTTGCAGCGGTGCGTGAACTAAGAACCCGAGCCGGAAACGGTTGTCGCCGAAGGTTCCCCCTCCCATTCATTCATGAAGCTCCGCGTTCTCGCCTTTCTCTCCCTCGCCTCACTCGCCTCCGCCGCGGATGTAAACTGGAGCACCTATCTCGGCGACAAGGCGAGCAGCCACTTCTCGACGCTGAATCAGATCACGCCGGAAAACGTCGGCGGGCTGGAACTGGCGTGGGTTTATCGTGCAGGCGGCGCGGACCCGAACAACCGCTCGCAGATTCAGTGCAATCCACTGGTCATCGACGGAGTGCTCTACGGCACGACGCCCGACCAGCAGCTCGTCGCGGTCGCGGCGGATTCGGGTCGGGAAATCTGGCGCTTCGACCCGGCGAAGGAAAAGGGCATCACCAAGGCGGGCGTGAATCGCGGCGTGGTCTTTTGGAGCGAGGGCGCAGATCGCCGCATCCTGTACGGCAACGATCACTTCCTCCACGCGATCGACGCCGCAACCGGTCGGCGCATCCCAAGCTTTGGCGATGGCGGGTCGATCGACCTGAAGGACGACCTCGGCCGCGACGCTTCGAAGCTCGCGCTGAATGCGACGACGCCGGGTGTGATCTTCGGCGACCTGCTCATCATGGGCATGCGTCTCGGCGAGGGCCCCGCACCCGCCGCGCCGGGCCACATCCGCGCTTACAGCGTCCGCACCGGCAAGCTCGCGTGGCGCTTCAACACCATCCCGCAACCCGGTGAAGTGGGCTACGAGACGTGGCCGCCGAACGCGTATCGATACATCGGCGGCGTGAATGTGTGGACCGGCTTCGCGCTCGATGAAAAACGCGGGCTGGTTTTCTGCCCGACGGGCTCGGCGGCGTTCGATTTCTGGGGCGGAAATCGAATCGGGCAAAACCTCTTTGCGAACTGCCTCATCGCGCTCGACGCGAAGACCGGCCAGCGCGTCTGGCATCAGCAACTCGTGCATCACGACATGTGGGACCGCGATCTCCCGGCGCCGCCAAATCTGCTCACCGTCACGCGCGACGGGAAGAAGATCGACGCCGTCGCGCAGGTCACGAAATCGGGACACGTCTTCACCTTCGATCGAGAAACCGGCGTGCCGATTTTCCCGATCCGCGAGGTGCCCGTGCCGGCCTCGGATCTGCAAGGCGAGAGCGCCTGGCCGACGCAACCGCTGCCGACCAAACCCGCGCCGTTTTCGCGCCAGCTCTTCACCTACGACGAGATCACGAACATCTCGCCCGAGTCGCATCGCGCGGTGCTGGAGCGTTTCACGAAGCTGAAGCCGCACACGCCTTTCCTCCCGCCGAGTCGCGAGGGCTCGATCATCTTTCCGGGCTTCGACGGCGGTGCGGAATGGGGCGGCGCGGCGGCCGATCCCGACGGCATCCTCTACGTGAATGGCAACGAGATGGCGTGGATCTTGAACATGGTTGAGACCAAGAAATCCGGCAGCGAACCGCTCGCGAGCGGCGAGGCGATCTTCACGCAGATCTGCGCCGCATGTCATGGCATCGACCGCAAAGGCAACGTCGCGCAGAATGTGCCGACGCTCCACGGCGTGGAGCAGAAGTTGAAAAAGGCGGACGTGCTCGCGCTGCTCAAGACCGGTCGCGGCGTGATGCCGTCGTTCGGCTTCCTCAGCGAGCGTCAGCAGGACATGGTCGCCGATCATGTCCTCGGCGCCGTTCCGGCAGCCGCACCCGCGAACACCGGAGGCGGACGCGAAGAACTCGGCGGTGCCGATGTGCTCGGCTCCATCCCCTACACCACGACCGGCTACAACCGCTTCCTCGACGCCAACGGCTACCCCGCGATCAAGCCGCCGTGGGGCACGCTCAACGCGATCGATCTCAACACCGGCGAATACCGCTGGCGCGTGCCGCTCGGCGAATTCCCCGAGCTCACCGCCAAAGGTGTCCCGCCGACCGGCACGGAAAACTACGGCGGCCCCGTCGTGACGGCAGGCGGCCTGATCTTCATCGCCGCGAGCCGCGACGAATATCTCCGCGCCTTCGACCGCAAGACCGGCCAGGAGCTGTGGAAAGCGAAGCTCCCCGCCGCCGGCTACGCCACCCCGGCGACGTATTCCGTCAATGGCCGCCAATACATCGTCATCGCCTGCGGCGGCGGCAAGATCGGCACAAAAAGCGGCGACGCTTATCTGGCCTTCGCCCTGCCGAAATAATCTCCTCTCCTCCCGAACAACATGAAGCTCCGTCTCGCGACGCTCCTCCTCGCCTTCACGCTCACCGTCCCGGTCGCATCGCGCGCCGAGCATGAGGGCAAAGTGCAGATCCTGCTCCTCGGCGACAGCACCACCGAAGCGAGCATCCCCAAGAAACTCGCGCCGAATGAGCCGCAGTTCGAAGACGTCATCCGCATCCTGCTCGCGGCGGAAGGCGATCTGCCGCCGACCAACGTCATCAACCTCGGTCTCAGCGGCGAATACCTCCGCCGGTTGATCGATTCCGGCCGCTACGAAAAGGCCGCCTCGAAGCTGCCCGGTCTCGACTACGTCTTCATCCGCTACGGCCTGAACGACAACGCCAAGCGCGAGGGATTCGTGGAAAACTTCCCGAAGGACTTCCGCGAGTTGATCGCCAAACTGCGCGCCGATCATCCGAAAGCGATGCTCATCCCGATGACCGTGATCCCCTACGGCAACGAAGAAACGAGCACGAAAATCAACGACCTCATCCGCCAGGTCGCCGCGGAGGAAAAGCTCACCCTCTTCGACATCCACCCGCGCTATGCGCAGGAACTGAAACGTGGCCCGGACATGCTGAACTACCGCCGCTACCCGCTCGCGAAGATCCCGGAAAAACACCGCGAACTCGCCCTTCCCTACGCGACCGAAGGCAAGGACCCAGTCGTGGTGGTGCTCGATAACCGCCTCGACGCGCACTTTGGAAATCTGCCCGGCTGGTATGGCGACCGGCACCCGAATCTCGCTGGCTACCACGTCATCGCCGACGAGACCGCCAAATTTCTCGCGCCCCTCATCCGCGCAAAACTCACCAAGTAGTTACCCACAAAAATATGCCAACCAATCCTATGAAACACCTCCCACTTTTCGCGCTCGGCGCCGCCCTGCTCATCTCCTCACTTTTCGCGCAGGACACCTCGAAACCGGCACCCGCCGCCGATATTCACGCGGCTCTGATCGATGGCGAAGGCCTCGGCTGGCGCGCACTTGGAGCGGAAGATTTCGCACCGGTGAACAGCGCCGCGGACACGTGGACGTGGAAGGACGGTGTGCTGCATTGCACCGGCCAGCCCGTGAGCGTGCTGCGCACCGCGAAACAATTCACCAACGTCGAGATGGTCGTCGAGTGGATGCACGAAAAGCCCGCGGGGAACTCCGGCGTCTTCATGTGGGTCACGCCCGAGTCGATCGAGAAACTCACCGCAGCCGCCAAGCCCGGCCTGCCGAGCGGCATCGAGGTGCAGATTCTCGATCACGGCTACACCGAGATGGTGAAGTCGAAGGGCGGCAAGACCGACTGGTTCGGCACCAATGGCGATGTCTTCCCCGTGCGCGTGAAGATGACGCCCTTCCCGCCGCTATCACCCGATGGCAGCCGCAGCTTTCCGCGCAAACACATGGCCCGCGGCCACGGCAACTGGAACCACTACTACATCCGCGCGATCAATGGCGAAGTGCGGCTGTGGGTGAATGGCGAGGAAGTCTCCGGCGGCACGGGCTGTCAGCCCGCGAACGGTTTCATCTGCCTCGAATCGGAAGGCTCGCCGATCCAGTTTCGCAAGCTGCGCGTGCGCGAGTTGCCTTGAGTCGCTTCCTCACTCGCCACCTCCTCCCATGAAGCCGATCCTCCCCACACTCGCCACGCTGCTCCTTCCGCTGGCGCTGCTGCACGCCGCTGACCCCGTGCCACCCGCGGGCTTTCGCGCGATCTTCAACGGCACAGACCTGAGCGGCTGGCATGGTCTGAATCCGCACTCCGTCGCGAAGCTCGAAGGCGAAAAACGCGAAGCCGCCTTGAAGAAAATGCGCGACGAGTTCGCCGCGCACTGGCGCGTGGAGAATGGCGAGCTCGTGAATGACGGCACCGGGCCGTATGCGACGACGGACCAGGACTTCGGCGATATCGAACTGATGGTCGAATACAAGACCGTGGCGAAGGCGGACAGCGGCGTCTATCTGCGCGGCAATCCGCAGGTGCAGATCTGGGACATGAACCAGGTCTTCGATCCCGCGAAGCCCGATCGCCGGCCGCACCTCGGCTCGGGCGGGCTTTTCAACAACACGCCGAAGACGCTCGGCCGCGATCCGATCGCGAAGGTGGACAAGCCTTTCGGCCAATGGAACGCGCTCGTTATCAAACAAGTCGGCTCGCGCACCTGGGTGACGCTGAACACCCGTCTCGTGGTGGAAGGCGCGGTGATGGAAAACTATTGGGACAAGACGAAGCCGCTGCCCACCGCCGGCCCGCTCATGCTCCAAACCCACGGGGGCGAAATCCGCTGGCGCAATATTTTCGTCCGCGACATCCCGGCTGCGGAAGCGAAGCGCATCGCGGCTCAGCCCGCGTTGCCGAACCCCACGGAATACGACGTCGCCTACGGCCCACACCCGAAGCAATTGCTGCATTTCTGGAAAGCCGAGTCCGACAAACCGACGCCCGTGCTCCTCTTCATCCACGGCGGTGGTTGGGGTGCCGGAGGACGCCTGAGCGGGCTGACGAACATGCTGCCCGAGATGCTCAAGCAGGGTGTTTCTGTCGTGTCGGTGGAATACCGCTTCATCAACGAAGCCACGGCTGACGGCGTAGTGCCGCCGGTCAAAGGCCCGCTGCACGATGCGGCGCGAGCGCTGCAACTCGTCCGCAGCAAGGCCAGGGAATGGAACATCGACAAAGAGCGCATCGGCGCGAGCGGCGGTTCGGCGGGCGCGTGCACCTCGCTCTGGCTCGCCTTTCACCCCGACCTCGCCGATCCGAAAAGCAACGATCCCGTTGCCCGCGAATCCACGCGGCTCTGGTGCGCCGCCGTCACCGGCGCGCAGACCACGCTCGATCCGCAGCAGATGAAGGATTGGACGCCGAACAGCACCTACGGGGGCCACGCCTTCGGCTTCAAGGGCGACGCCGCCGCCAAGCTCTCGCCGTTCAACGAATTCCTCGCCAAGCGCGACACCATCCTGCCGTGGATCGCGGAGTATTCGCCCTACGCGCTCGTCACCTCCGACGACCCGGCGATCTATCTCCACTACGGCACGCCGCCCGCGCTCGGGAAGGACGAGAAAGACCCCACGCACACCTCGAACTTCGGGGTGAAACTGCAGGAGCACTGCAAGGCCAGCGGCGTGGCCTGCGAACTCTTCTACCCCGGCGCTCCCGACACGAAGCACGCGAGCGTGCAGGAATACCTGCTCGAGCGGCTCAAAGCACCCTCGCCCAAGAACTGATCGACACACCGCCCGCGCGTCTCCCAACAATCGACCCCACGATTCATGAAACTCCTCCCGTCTCTTTTAGCAGGGCTGCTGCTCAGTCCGTTGACCGCCCTGCATGCTGCCGAGAACTTCCTTGTGCAAGACGGCCAGCCGCGCGCCGAGATCGTCATCTCCGAAACGCCGCTCCGCACGGTGCGACTTGCCGCACAGGACTTGCAAAATTACCTCCGGAAGATCAGCGGCGCGCATCTGCCCATCGTCACGACGCCGCAAGCTGGCGTGCAGATTTTTGTGGGTCGCAGTGCGCACACGGATGCGCTCAAGATCACGGCGGAGGGCTTGAAGGACGGCGCTTATCGCATCGTATCGGGCGAGCATTCGCTCACGCTCATCGGAGGGGATACGGAGTTCGCACCCATCGAGCCGTGGGCGAAGAACAACGCGGAGATCGTGAGTGGCAAGGCTCAAGCCGAGTGGAATCAGATCACGGGCGCGCTGTGGGGCCTGCCGAATCTGCTCATCTACAAGAATCGCTTCACTTTGCCCGGCGACACTGGTCTCCCCGATGAACAGCGCGGCGAATCCAAGCCGAAGCCGATGGAACTGTGGGCCGAGGACGAGCGCGGTTCCTTCAATGCCGTATGCGGCTTCCTGCATGGCCTCGGCGTGCGCTGGTATATGCCGGGTGAGGTTGGCGAAGTGGTGCCTGCGATGAAGACGATCGCCTTGCCAAAGATGGATGAGACGGTGAGGCCCGACTTTCCCATCCGTCGCTTCAATGTGCGCTTCGGCGTCCTCGGCACGAATCTGGCCATGTGGTCGATGCGACTTGGCTTGCGCGATCCCTACGGCATTGAGGCCGCGCATGGCATGGATTCGATGACACGGCACGAGGCGGTCTTCGCGGCGCATCCCGATTGGTTTGCGCTCTACGGCGGCAAGCGGCGCTTCGATCTTCATGCGAACAACCAACTCTGCTACTCGAACGACGAACTCTTTCGCGAAACCGTGCGTTATGCCCGCGCGCAGCTTGACCATTTCAAAGTGGACATGGTTTCGGTGATGCCGCCCGATGGTTACACCGCGATTTGCCAGTGCGATCTCTGCAAGGGCAAGGACTCGCCGGAGCGCGATAACCGCGGCCTGCTCTCCGACTATGTGTGGGACTTTGTGAATCGCGTGGCGAAGGAAGTTCGCAAGACGCATCCGAATGGGAAGATCATCTGCTGCGCTTATGGCACCTACACGTTGCCGCCGCTGAAGATTGACAAGCTGGAGCCTAATGTCGTCGTGTCCATCGTCGGTGGCCGACGTCCGCTCAGTGACAAGCCGCTGGACGTGGAGGAGAACCGCAAGCTGCGCGCGGACTGGGCCGC
>JBBQYR010000026.1:0-37655 GCA_038208565.1 Chthoniobacterales bacterium | reverse complement strand
GCTTCTGGGAATCTACAACAAACTCGTCAAGCTCCACGGCTCGGATCAGGCCGACAAATAACGGGGCAACGAGAATCCGGTTCGCGGTGCCCGGAGACGATGCGGCTGCGTGCTGGCGTGATTCATATGATTTACAAAGTTGCACTGCCCGAAGTGCGCCAAGGCGAACGGCGTTGCATCTGTGCGCCAAACGCCAACGGCGCTGCATCGGTGCGCCAGCGCCAACGGCGTTGCATCGGTGCGCCAGCGCCAACGGCGTTGCATCGGTGCGCCAGCGCCAACGGCGCTGCATCTTCCAGCCCAGGGTTGCGCGCTGCGCGCTACCCTGGGGGCCTCCCGAAAAAATAAGCCCAACCCTGAAAGGGTTTCATCCTCCGCTGGTCGCATCAATGCAACCCCTTCAGGGTTGTGTCATTTCATCTCAGATCCCAGGGTAGCTCGTGCCTCGCAACCCTGGGCTGGAAGACGGAGCACCTTCGGCGCTCGGGAACACTTCGCGCAACGGGACTGAGAAACGGGACTGAGAAACGGGACTGAGAAACGGGTATCAGAAGGCGGGTATCAGAAGGCCGGGCGCGGCCCGCGGTGCGAACCATCCATAGTATGAAAAAGAATCTGCCGGGCGACCGTCGTGCATTTTTGGAGAAGCTGGGATATTTGGGCGCCGCGACGTTCCTGGCGCAATCAGCCGGAGCGGCGGAGAACGAAGTCACCGTTGATTTCCTCTCGCCCGAAAATCTCGCGGCGCGCGGCGAAGTGCCTCGCCGGAAATTTGGCAAGACGGACGCCGTCGTCTCGGCGATGGGCTTGGGCGGGCACACTTTCGCCATGGCGAAAAGCGAGGCCGAGTCGATTCGGATCGTGCAGGAGGCCGTGGATGCCGGCATCACCTTCATGGACAACGCCTGGGAGTATCACGAGGGCCGGAGCGAGGAGTGGATGGGCAAGGCGCTCGCGGAGGGCGGGCGCCGCGACAAAGTTTTCCTCATGACCAAATGCTGCTCGCACGGTCGCGACAAGAAAGTCGCCATGCAGCAACTCGACGAGTCCTTGCGGCGGCTCCGCACCGACCACCTCGATCTCTGGCAGATTCACGAGTGTGTTTATTACAACGATCCCGAGCGCCACTTCGCCGCGGGTGGCGCGATCGAAGCGCTCACCGCGGCGAAGAAGCAGGGGAAGGTTCGGTTCGTCGGTTTCACCGGCCACAAAGATCCGGCGATCCACCTGGAGATGCTGTCGCATGGTTACCCGTTTGACGCCTGCCAGCTTCCGCTCAGTGGATTCGACGCGCAGTTTCGCTCCTTTCAAAACCGCGTGCTCCCGGTGCTGAACAAACAAGGCATCGCGGCCATCGGCATGAAGAGCCTGAACGGCACGGCGGACGCGGTGAAAAATGGCATCGTCCGCGCCGCCGACGCGATTCGCTACGCGATGAGCCTGCCCGTCGCGGTGACGGTCAGCGGCATCGATTCCCTCGCCCTGCTGCGGGAAAATCTGCGCATCGCCCGCGAGTTCACGCCCATGAGCCGGGAGGAACGTCTCGCTTACGAAAAGCAATGTGCGGCCTTCGCCGGAGACGGCCGGTTCGAGCTCTATAAAACGACCGCCCAATTTGAGGGCCCGCCCGGCCGGAAACAACACGGCTTTCCCGCGAAAGAAGAAGTGCCGGGGTAGGCGCCCGGCGAGGCCGGCGAGGCCGGCGAGGCCGGCGAGGCCGGCGAGGCCGGCGAGGCCGGCGAGGCAGGCGAGGCCGGCTAGGCCGGCTAGGCCGGCGGCGCTGTGGTCGTGATCGCAATAGCGATCCCGCCATTCTTTGACCCGACCAACCGAAGGTGCGCCCGCGTTGAGGATGTATGCGCGTCGGCCTATCCAACCCGAAAACACCGCGCCAAGACTTTCTGAGCAGACGCGCAGACCACCAGCAACCGACCACTGTCTGACGAAACCGATCCTCCCGTTCCCAGCGAGTCACTTGATGAGGTGATGTGTTTTCGCGATCCCGCCACGCGCCGGGTTTTTCTCAAGCAGGCCGCGGGCACCAGCGCGGCACTCGCTCTCGGGCCGCACCTTCTTTCCATGCAGGCTGCCGAGCCGAAAACTGCGGCCGCCGCGGAGATGGTGGATGTCGGCCTGGTGATCAATGGTCGCGAAGCCGCCCTGCGCCTTGATCCTCGCGTCACGTTGCTGGATGCGCTGCGCGAACATCTTCAACTCACCGGCACCAAGAAGGGGTGTGACCACGGGCAATGCGGGGCCTGCACGGTGCTGGTCGAGGGACGGCGGATCAATGCGTGTCTGAGTCTCGCGGTGATGCACGAGGGGGACAAAATTACGACGATCGAAGGGCTCGGCACTCCCGCCCAGCTTCATCCGATGCAGGCGGCTTTCATCAAACACGATGGCTTCCAGTGCGGCTATTGCACGCCGGGGCAGATTTGTTCGGTGGTGGGGATGCTGGGTGAAATCAAGGCGGGCATCCCCAGTCACGTCAGCGCCGATCTGCTCGGCGAAATGACGGTGAGCGAGGTGGAGATTCGCGAGCGGATGAGTGGCAATCTTTGTCGCTGCGCCGCTTACCCCAATATCGTCGCCGCGGTGCGCGAAGTGGCGGGCGTAAATCCGAACGGAGGGAGGGCATGAAAGCTTTCACCTACGAGCGGGCGAATACTCCCGCAGCCGCCGCGGCGGCGCTGGCCGGGAAGCCCGGGGCGAAGCTCATCGCCGGAGGCACCAATCTGCTGGATTTGATGAAGCTGCAGATCGAAACGCCGGCGCACCTCATCGATGTCAACCGGCTCGGGTTCGACAAGATCGAACCCACTCCGGAAGGCGGCCTGCGCATCGGCGCACTCGTGCGCAATACCGATCTGGCGGCCGACCCGCGCATAGAGCGCGAAGTCGAGGGTCTCGCCGCCTGCGTCGTGCATCATCCCGAATGGCAGCGCGGAATCGGCACGTCCATCCGCGCCGGGCTGAAGCAAACGCTGACCCTCGCGCCGGACTTGGAGGCGCTCGTCGTGATGGTTTGCGACCAGCCCTTCGTGACCGCCGAGTTGATCGCCGCCTTGCTCGCGAAATACGCGACCGAGCACATGAATGCTGCCTGCGCCTATGCGGACACCGTGGGTGTGCCCGCGTTGTTCACCCGCTCATTCTTCGCTCGCCTCGCCTCGCTCCCCGATGACCGCGGGGCCAGCCGACTCCTCGCTCAATTTCCCCACGAAGTTGCGACCGTGTCATTCCCCGAGGGCGCGATCGACATCGACACCGCCGCCGACTACCGCACGCATCTCGGCGAGGACCAAGAAGCCGTCGAGCTTTACAAAACGACCGCCAAATTTGAGGGCCCACCCGGAAGGGAACAGCACGGATTTCCGGCGAAAGAAGAAGTGCCGGGGTAAACTCGGCGAACCGTCCCTATCCCGGACTGCGGAGAGTCGGTTCGCGATCCCAGACACGTCCGTTTTTGGCAGCGGCGATGAATTTCGCGACGGCCTTGTCATTGGGCAGCCCAACGATGCCGGCGTCGGGTTTCACCCCGGCGCGGTCGAGCAGCGGCTGGGCTCCGGCGGTGTGGCCGAGGACTTTGAGATGCGCGAAGGCACTGCTCACCCATTCAACGGCGGCGGCTTGGGTGGCCAGCTCGGCGGCGGCGTTCTCGGAGGCGAGAATGACGGTGGCGTCGAAGAAGACCGAGGGCGCTGCGGAGAGCGGGAAGTCCGCCTCCACCAGAGCGCCCTGGCTATCGGTCGCCCCTCCCACTTTTGGCGCGATGACGGCGAGCGCGGCTCTCTCCGCTTTGGCGCGGCGCCTGAGTTCGGCCAGGAGTGAAGAGTCGAAGCCGTCGGTGATGAGCACGCCGATCTTGCGGCCCTGCAAGGTCGCGAGCGCTTTGCCAATGAGGCTCAGCGCGGGCGAAGGCGCGAGGTCCCGCGGGGCCACGGCCGGTGTGATGGCATCCGCGCTCTCTTTCATTCCGAGAGCGGCCGCGACCTGGTCGTGCAGCGCGGGGTCGATGTTCGCCAGGTGAGCGATCATGCGCAGGCGGATAGCCTTCGTCTCGACCTTCGCCAGCTCAAAGGCGAACGCGCTGACGATGTGCGTCTGCTCCGGCTTCGTCATCGAGCGGAAAAACATGCGCGCTTGCGAGTAGTGATCCGCGAAAGTCTCCGCGCGCTTGCGTTGTTTGGTGGCGTCGAGCGGCTCGGGATGACTGGTGAAGCCGCGCGTCGGGTTTTCGCGCGGGGCGCCGCCGTCGAAGCTGTTCGGCTCGTAGTTCACGCGGCCTTTCGGCACTTCCATCTGGCGCAGTCCGTCGCGCTGAAAGTTGTGCATCGGGCAGCGCGGAGCGTTCACCGGGATTTGGTGGAAGTTCGGGCCGCCGAGGCGCGAGAGCTGGGTGTCCTGATAGGAAAATAGACGGCCCTGGAGCAACGGATCGTTCGAGAAGTCGATGCCGGGAACGATGTTAGTCGGAAGAAACGCCACCTGCTCAGTCTCGGCGAAGAAGTTATCCACGTTTCGGTTCAGCACCATCTTTCCGACGATGCGCAGCGGAATGATTTCCTCGGGAATGAGCTTCGTCGGATCGAGCACATCGAAGTCGAGACTGTCAGCCGTAGCTTGATCGAAAACCTGGAACGCGAGTTCCCATTCTGGAAAGTCGCCACGCTCGATCGCTTCCCACATATCGCGCCGATGGAAGTCCGGGTCCGCGCCATTGATCTTCACCGCTTCATCCCACAGGACCGAAGCCGCGCCGAGCTTCGGCCGCCAATGAAACTTCACGAAGCGCGAGACGCCTTGCGCGTCGATTAGCCGGAAGGTGTGAACGCCGAAGCCTTCGATCATGCGGAGCGAGCGCGGGATCGCGCGGTCGGACATGACCCACATGAGCATATGCATGCTCTCCGGCGTGAGCGAAACGAAGTCCCAAAAGTTGTCGTGCGCCGAGGCCGCCTGCGGGAATCCCCGATCCGGCTCCATCTTCACCGCATGCACGAAATCGGGGAATTTGATGGCGTCCTGGATGAAGAAGACGGGGATGTTATTTCCGACGAGATCGTAGTTTCCCTCCGTGGTGTAAAACTTCACGGAGAAGCCGCGCACATCGCGCGGAAGATCGCCTGAGCCTGCTCCGCCGGCAACCGTGGAGAGGCGCACGAAGACCTCGGTTTTCACTTTTGGATCCTGAAGGAAAGCAGCCTTGGTGATGTCGCTCAGGTTTTCATAGACCTGAAAGTAACCATGCGCCCCCGTGCCCCGCGCGTGGACGATCCGCTCCGGGATGCGCTCGTGGTCGAAGTGCGTGATCTTCTCCCGCAGGATGAAGTCTTCGAGCAGCGTCGGCCCCCGCTCACCCACTTTGAGCGAGTTCTGATTATCCGCGATCGGCAGGCCGTGATTGGTGGTCAGCGTGTCGGCGAGTTTGCTGACTGACTGATGCAGCTCGGCAGTTTGCGGAGCGGCCGGAGTCTGCGGAAGGGGCTTCGTGGCGCTGGGACGTTTGGGCTTGTTGGGCATGGGTGTGGTGTGGGTTGGGAGTGTGTTATTCGGGTATCGGCGCAGGGTGCTTTTCGTCACCTGCGCCGCTCTTGACCGCGCCTTGTTCGGCGTCGGCTTCCAGCAGCGCGCTATTGATGGCAAACCCGGCCTGCATCCCCTCGGCGGCAGCAGCGATCACGAGTTGCAAGCCGCGGCTCGCATTGCCGGCGATGAAGACTCCCGCCACGCAGGTCGAAGCATCATCGTCGCACTGCACGCAGCCATCTTCGGGGCAGAATTCGCAGCCGAGCATCTCGGCGAGGGGCGAACGCTGATACTGGCCCGGCGAGAAAAATAGCGCACCGCGTTTGTTCTCGCTGCCGTCTTGGAAAATGATGCGTTCGAGTTGCGCGCCAGTGCCGTCAAGGCGGGCGATGGGTGTCTGGATGACTTTCACTTCATTGCGTTCCAGAAGGTCGAGCGCCGCGCGGTCGCAGGTCGGCGCGCCATTGGTGCAAAGAATGATGTCCTTGGTCCACAAGCGCAATTCCAGGGCCAGGTCCGCCGCATCCTTACACCCTCCCACCACCGCAATCGGCTGCCCGCGATGTTCCCAGCCATCGCAGTGCGGACAGTTATGCGCCGAGACGCCGTAAAACCGGCGGAAGTTCTCTATCTTCGGCAGCTCATCGACGAGACCGGTCGCGAGCAAAAGCATCCGTGACGAAACCCGTTCCCCGCCTTCCAGCACCACGGTAAAGTTCCCGCCGCCGGGTTCGACATGCTCCACCTTGATCTTGCGAAAGGCCACCGTCTCATACGGCGCAAGCTGCTCCCGCCCGATCTTCAAAAACTCCGCCGGTGAAATCCCATCGCGGCTGAGATAGCCGTGCATGGCGTGTGAGGCCGCGTTCCGCGGCTCTCCCGCGTCACACACCAGCACGCGGCGCAGACAGCGCCCGAGGATTAGCGCCGCGCTCAACCCTGCCGGCCCGGCGCCGACGATAATCACATCCAACAGACCTTCGCCCGGCTCAGGCGACGCATGGTTGCGCTTGGGTTTACTCATGAGTAGACAAAAGCATCTCGCCGGCCGGGGGGAGCACGACGAGACACTGCTCGCACCGGAGTGCGAAGGTGGTGTGCAGCGTTGTTACTTATCCGCTGCGAGATTGATCACCGAGGTCGCCAGCTTGGTCAGTTTTTTGTCGGTCTCGCCCTCTTCGTTCAGTGTGGTCTGGAGGAGCGTGGCGCCTTCCTTGTCTCCGAGCAGTTGGGCGTACGTGCGAGCGCAGCCGTATCCGGCCATTTCGTAGTGCTCGACGCGTTGCGCAGCGGCGATCAGCCCAGCGTCGCGCACTTCTTCGTCGGCCTCTTCTTCGATCATCTCCGCGCCTTCCTTGAGCACGCCTTCCATGCCTTTGCACTTCGGCCCGCGCGTGGTCTGCCCATGGCTGGTGAGGATTTTTTCCAAGCGCACGACGTGCTCTTTGGTTTCTTCAAGATGCCCCTTGAAGCTAGCAGCCAGCTTTTCATTGCTCGCAGCTTTCACCATTTTCGGCAAGGCGACGATGATCTGTTTCTCAGCGCTGTAGAGGTCCTTCAATTCGAGGATGTAGAGGTCTTTGAGGGTATCGAGTTTCATAGGTATTTTGTTTGTGGTTTGATGGAGAACTAAGCGCTGCGCTTGGCGACGAGGCGGTAAAGCCCAAGTAGGATCATGGCGCCGACGATCGAGCCAATGAAGCCGGCCGGCTCGCCCTGACGGTAGAGGCCGAGAGCTTGACCGAGATAGCTTCCAATGAAGGAGCCGACGAGACCGATGAGGATGGTGATGATCCAGCCGCCGGGATCTTTGCCCGGCATGAGGAACTTTGCGATGACCCCAACGATGAGGCCGATGATGATGGCGGAGATAATGCCCATAAGGATGGAGATGCTTTGAGGTTTCGAGGAATGGATTAAAGAGTGGCCGGCTCCTGCTGGCGGCGTGGCGTAGTGCTCTTCTGCGTGGCTTGCCAGACCTTCGACGCGCCATAAATCAGAGCCGCTGGCTTAAGCAAGGCCAGCGTCAGACCAGTGACTCCAGCCAGGATGCGCGTGGTAGGGAGCATGCGCAGCAGGTAGCCCGCGCCAAGGGCCCAGAGGAGCGTCTGGTGCGGATGGAGTTGGGTTTGTGCGCCCACGTCGTCGAGACAGCGCTGCGTGTTTGCTTTGAGGCCCGCTAGTTGGTCGGCGATGAACCGCTCGGGGCTGCGGTCAGAGCTCGGAGTGGTCTTTCTGGAAGGCATGTGGCGCTTAGTCGAGGTTCAGCTTATGGCCCCAGCGTTTAAGGAATTTGCGAGTGCTCGCCGGATAGTCGTCCCGCTCTTCGCGCGCCAAACTCCAGCCGATGAGGACGCCGAGGAGCAGCCCTCCACCGAAAACGCTGAGCATGGAAGTTCCGGGATTGTCCCGCACGTAACGTTCGCCGGTTTGCAGGGCCTCGCCGGCCTTTTCCTTGGTCGTTTCCCAAGCCTGAGTCGCGCCTTCTGTAGCAGCTTGAGCAGTCGCGGAGGCAGTTTGATTCGTAGGGTCGTCGTAGTTCATAATGGTTGGTAGGGTTCGGAAGCGCGCAATGCCGGTCTTCCGGGAAGACGCGACTCCGTTTGATACCGGATTCATCGCGCTGGGTTCGCGCGTCGCGCCTAAAAAACTTTCGCGAACGCGAAAATATTTGTGTCAGTGCTTGGGCGGCGCATTTCCTAAACAAAGATACCCGCTACCCGACGGCGGGTTGCGATCGGTGAGCACGTCCTTCCAAACGAAGCTGCTTTCGCTCTCACGGCCTTGAACTTCGGCCCCGACGTTGCGAAACCCGCGCTGCTCCGGCCAGCAGGCCCACGAGAAATACGCCGCCCGTGACGGCCAGCAGCATGGCGAGAGGATTCGCACTCGACGGTGGCGGGACGACCGCAATGAGAAGGGCCTTGGGCGGATCGGCCTCGATCACGGCGCTAGGAACCAAGCCTTGCTGGGCCCGCGCTTCCGCCGTGACCGGCACCGCGCCGGGCATCGGTTTGATTTCGTGGCCGGTCTCGCGCGCATAGACTTGGGTGAACTCCGCCCCAAAAAGAAGAATGCACGACGCGTAGTAGACCCATAGTAAGAGCAGCACGACCGAACCCGCCGCGCCGAAGCTTGAGGCCGTGCTCTCGCGTCCGAGGTAGAAGCCCAGGCCAAATTTTCCCAGCTCGAAAAGCAGCGCCGTCACGGCCGCGCCGATCCAGACATGGCGCCATTGGATTTGCGCGTCGGGCAACACTTTGAAAATGAACGCGAAAAGCGTGGTGACGATGCCAAACGAAATGACGAACGCGATGATCGCACCGACGAATGGAGGAACGCCGATGATCGGCTCCAGATAGCCATCCAGCGCGGCGAGAGCCGTCGTGAACAAAAGTGAGATGAGTAGCAGAAAGCCGATGACCAGCACGATCCCGAAGTTCAGTAGCCGCGCACGGAGGAAACCCCAGACGCCCCCGCCGCCTTGTGCTTTCACCTCCCAGATGGTGTTCAGCGCGTCCTTGAGTTGCCCGAAGATCGCCGCTGCGCCGAGCATGAGCGTCGCGAAACCAATGCTCGCACCCAGCCAGCCTTCGGATGGCTTCGACGCGCTCTGCACCATGGCCTGCACACCCTCCGCCGCCTGCGCGCCGATGTAACTCTGGAGCTGCTGACCAAGTTCACCGCGCACCGCTTCCTCGCCCAGGACCAGCCCGGCGACGCTGATCGCGATGACGAGCAGCGGGGCGATGGAGAAGATGGAATAGTACGCCAGCGCGGCGCTGAGCCGCAGGGCATTGTCTGCCATCCAGGCGTCAAAGGTGGCTTTGAGCAGCTTGGAGACGCGATTTCCGGTCAGTGTTCGGAGATGCATAAGCTGGGTATCGGAAGGTGAGGATTCGGCATCCTTAAGAATCGTAGCCTCAGTCGCAAAAGAGCGGGTTAGTCGGGAAGGAACGCGGGGCTTAAAAAAAACGCCCGCCCGCCGCTGAACGCGGCGCGCGGGCGCAGGTTGGTTGGGGATCGAGACTAGGCGTGGGCCGGAGCGGCGCTTTCGCGGGCCGTGGTGATGTCCTCGGCTTTGTTATCCTCGAAGATTTTCTTCGCGCGGTCCTCTTGTTCGCTCGTGTCCGCATGGACGGAGATCAGATAGTTGCCCTGCTTCAGCTTATCCTCGTAGCGTTTCGCTTCGATTTCGGGGATGCCGAGGCCGATCAGACCGCCGACGACTCCGCCCGCGGTTGCACCGAGGGCTGCGCCGCTAAGCGCGGCCATGATCGGGCCGGCGGCAATGAAGGGCCCGACGCCCGGAATGGCGAGGGCGCCAATGCCGGCGAGCAGACCGAGGACTCCGCCTGCGACGCCGCCCGTGGTGGCGCCGGTGGCGGTCCCTTCGGGGGCTTTGGTGTTCTTGACATGACCGACGTCATGCGTGCCGGCGGTATCGGGCAGAAGGACGGAGATTTCGGAGTCGGCGAAGCCTTGGGATTGCAGAGTGCGGACGATGGTTGCGGCCTGGCCATGCGTGGTGGCGATACAGAATACGGATTTAGACATAGGATGTAATGTTAGTGAGTTGGTGTTGTTGGTTTGCTAGGTGATTGTTAAAGGCTAATTCGCGGCTTTGACTTCGAGCTGGTTGTCCACCTTGTCCTTGGCCGAGGACATGACGGCGTGGGCTTCGATGGTGGACTTCTCTTCGGCGGTGTTGACCGGTCCGCGCAGCGTGACCATTCCGCCGGCGGTGATGATCTTACAGTTCTTGGCGGTCGAGGAGAGCGACTTGTCAGCCACGACCATCTTGCGGATCGTCGCGACGAGTTTGATGTCGGCGGGATCGTTCGATTGATCCATGGGAGTCTTGGTCTTGCCGGACTGGTCCTGTTTGTTGCGGTCAGTGTTGTCGGCGTTCGCTTTCTTGTCCTCCGCATGGGCGAAAGAAAGGGTGAGGGCGAGCAGGGTGGCGGTGAACGTGAGTTGCGGGGTCTTCATGGACTAATGCATCGGCCTGTCCGGGAGGGATGGTCGCACGAGAAGCAAATATCTTTTGCCTGCAATGAACGGCGCGGCGTCTTTTCATCCATCACCCGCGGTCACTTCGACAGTGGGCGTGGGTGCATTGGCGCAGTAACGCCCCGGGTAAAACATCCGCAGGGCTCTAACGGAACAATGGGCGGTGTGGATGGCCCGATAGTCGACGGCCATTGCGGTAGCGGATTGGACGCTTGGAAAGGAAACAAGGCTCGCAGGTGGGGCAGGCGCCGATCCAAGAAATCGGCGCTCATCAAGCGTCTCACGGAGCGTGGAATTTACCTCCGCTATGCCAAGCGGTCATGGTTGCCTTGGAGTGGCCTCCGATTCGAAGAGGTCGCAGCCGCGCAATGATGGTCCGTGTGCTCAGCCGCGGCGAATCTGCGAGCCCTTGAAGCGGATATTGAAGCGGAAGACCTTTTTCACCCGGCACTCGATCTCCCCGGTCTGGAGATCGAAGCGATCCGGAATCTCGACTCGATGGAGATCGACCGTCGCGTGAAAACCACGCTCGGAGAAGATGTCGATCAGCATGGCCAGGGCGTCGGGGTCGTGGAAAAGGGCATCCTCGGAGTTGATGTCCGCGCGCCCGGAAATGGCGTGCCGGACAATGATCGGCATCATTTTCTGTTCGATGAACTCGACGACTGCTTGCAGGACATCGGGGCTTTCCACCTTGTAGCTGTCGAGGCGCCGCACCAGATCCTGCCGGGCATGGCGGACGATCTCGCTGGCCAGGGGCAACTTTCGAAGGACGTCGAAAGTTCGCGGATCGAGTTCGAGCGAACTTTGGTATTCCAGCTCGCGGACGACGTTCTCCTGAACGAGCTCGAGCGGAGCCTGAGCGTTGATGAAGTGAAAATGGAAAATCTTCTTTAGCGAGACGAGGGCGTCATAGGTTTGCTCCTTGAAGACACGGTAACGATTGCGGGCGAGGGCCGGGTCGAAGTCGGTCGGGCGTTCCTCCCAAAGTTCGCCGAGTCCGGAGCGTCTGACTTCTTCATTGTGGGCGAGGACTTCGTGGCCGCGTTTGATTTGTCGGGCGATGCTTTCCGTCTCATCCACGAAAAGGACCATGATGTGGAAGATAGGCTGCTTGAAATGCGCGGCGTCGGGGGTGCCGGAAAAATCGCGCCGCAACGCCATCATTTCGTCGA
The DNA here is from genome assembly GCA_038208565.1 of Chthoniobacterales bacterium. GTDB lineage: Bacteria > Verrucomicrobiota > Verrucomicrobiia > Chthoniobacterales > Chthoniobacteraceae > Chthoniobacter. The sequence continues at coordinate 25,935 of JBBQYR010000026.1, read as the reverse complement.
AGAGCATCTTTAAGCATTCGACCTGCACTTTGGTCCGCGGGAAGCCATCGAGGATGGCGCCGTTCTGCTGCTCGGGTTCGAGCAGTTTGCGGAGGAGGATGCCCACCACTTCCCGGTCGCCGACCATGCCGCCCTGGGATTTGAGTTTGCGAGCTTCCGGGCTGTCGAGCAGGGAGCTGACGACGATGGGCGAAGCGGTGATCCCGCGGAGCTCGCGGATGAAGTCGGTGTTCGTCCCTTTGCCCGCACCCGGGGCGCCGCCGAGCAGGATCAGCTCTTTTGGAAACCGCAGTTGGGAGCGTCCGTACTCATTCTCGAGCTGCTTCCAGACTTGGTTGAAGATGATTTGCGCATCTTTGATTTCGAGATCCGCCGGGGCGGATGGTTTGGCAGCGAGATTTGCAGCGGCGGACTCCATGTGCGCGTCAGCCTAGCGGAGAGGCATCATCGGGGAAGTCTTTGTCGTGGGTTTTGCCGCCAGCGGAAAGAAGTTGGCGCGGTTCCCAACCGCTCAGGAAAGCATCGACGAGTGTGGGGAGGTCGTCGCTGTAGCCACCTTCCAGGATCGCCGCGCTGGGGATTTTTGCAGCGGCCAGCCACTCCCCGAAGAGCGTGAAGTCTTCCGGGTGCATCCCGAGCGAAAGCAGGGGATCGCGCGTGTAGCTGTCGAACCCGGCCGAGACGAGGATGAGTTCGGGCGCAAACTCGAGCACGCAGGTCCACGATTGACGGAAGGCCGCGAGCTGGTGGCTGTAGCTGGCCACCAGGGGGATGGGGAAATTGAAGATGTTGGCCCGGGAAAACGCGCCGCTGCCGGGATAGGCGGGATGTTCATGGACGGAGACGTAGCGAATCCGCAGGTCTCCGCGGCAGATATCTTCCGTGCCGTTGCCGTGATGGCCGTCGAAATCCCAGATGGAGACGCGCGTGAGGCCACGGGCGAGGGCGTCGCGGGCGGCGATGGCGATGGAGTTCAGGTAGCAAAAGCCCATCGCAGCATCGCGGGTCGCGTGGTGGCCGGGCGGGCGCATGAGCGAGAAGGCGCGTTCGCCGCTCAGCGCGAGTTGGGCGACGTCGATCGCCGCTCCGGCGGCGCGTGCGGCGTGAGCGAGGATGTCGGGATAGCGCGGGGTGTCTTCGTCAAAGGCGTCGCTGCCGTCGCGCAGCCGCGCCAGATAGTCGGGCGAATGAGCGCGCAGGATCGCCTCGTCGGAGGCGGGCGCGGGAAGCCGCCACCGCCATTCGGGATGCGTGCGGCGGAGGTGCTCCGCCGTTTTGAGGAGGCGCCCGGGGCCTTCAGGATGGCCGTCTGCGCTGTATTCCGCGCCGCGCGGGTCGTGAACGATGATCATAGTGGGGAGTGGTCGCGGAGGGATTGGCGCGGCCAGCGGGGTGTTGGAAAACTTAGCGCCCATGGCTGGCGCGGGCTGCGCGCCCCTTGCCGAAGACTCTCCCGCCTTTGCCCGAGCGTCGATGCGCGGGTGACTAGGACTTTTGCCTAGCTGGTTTAGGTCCGGAGGAGGGGGTGCAATTGGACATCGGGCCAATAGGCCGACACGAAGGCGGACTTTAAACTGCGGCCATCGAAACCAGAACTGCCCGACCTATGCACAACGACACCAACCAGGCCCTGCTCGAACGACTCACCCATTCGCAGATCTACAAGGACTATGAACGCGCCTTTGGCGATGCGACCGGTCTGCCGCTGACCCTCAGCCCCGTGGAAAACTGGCACCTCGCGCATCACGGTCGGCGCCACGAAAATCCCGTCTGCGCGCTCCTGGCCAAGCAGAGCAAGGGCTGCGCGGCTTGCCTGCAAACGCAGGACGAACTCGCAGTCACGGCGCGGGAGCAGGCGCGCACGGTCACCTGCTTTGCGGGTTTTTGCGAGACGGCGATTCCGCTGCGGGTCGGCGATCAGTTGGTCGGTTTCCTGCGCACCGGTGAGGTCCTCGCGCACACGCCGACGCCACGGGAGTTTGCGCGCACATCGCGGCGCCTGGCCAGCCTCGGGATCAAGGTGGACATGCAGGCTCTGCGGGCCGCCTATTTCCGCACGCCGGTGGTTTCGCCGAAGCAGTATGAATCGGTGCTGCAACTCCTGCGCATCTTCGCGCAGCACCTCTCGCTGGTCGCCAATCAGTTGGTCTTCCAGACCGAAAACTCGGAGCCGCAAGGCGTCACGCGGGCACGCGAATTCATCGCCGCAAATCACGCCGAGGATCTGTCGCTGGCCGACGTCGCCAAGGCCGCCCACATGAGCACGTTCTACTTCTGCAAGCAGTTCAAGAAAGCCACCGGGCTCAGCTTCACCGAGTATCTCGGCCGCGTGCGGATCGAGAAAGCGAAGGAGCAACTCCTCAAGCCGAATGTGCGCGTGAGTGAAGTCGCCTACGAAGTCGGCTTCCAGTCGCTCACGCATTTCAACCGCGTCTTCAAAAAGCTCAGCGGCGAATCGCCGACGACCTACCGGACCACACTCCCTTTCGCGCACGCCGCCTAGGCGGCGACTCGACAGTGCGGCGGATGAAAGGCAAACAATGATGGATGCGTCCATGGCTCTTCCAGGCCACCTTTTTCCTGACCCTTACGGCTTCGGCCCAGCGGCCGACTCCGGTCAAGCGCGTCGAGATCGATAAGACGGACCAAATCCTCCGCGCCTACGAAGCCGACAAACTCGTGATTCAAACAAACGTGAGCACCGGGAAATGGGATCGATCGACGCCCAATGGCCAATTCGCGGCCCAGAGCAAGCAGCGCATCCACTATTCGAAGCTCTTCAAGAACGCGCCGATGCCCTACAGCGTCGAAGTGGTCGGCAATGTCTTCATTCACGGCTTTTCCTCCGTGCCGAAGCGGCCGGCCTCGCACGAGTGCATCCGCGTGCCGATGACTGGTGCGAATCCGGCGAAGCAATTCTTCGAGTGGGCGGAAGTCGGCACGCCGATCACAATCACGGGACAATGGCCGGGATGATGGAGTGGATGCGTCAGTGCATGCGCGCGCCGTCCCGATGAGTTCCGCGGCTGCCAGCTCCGGCGCGGGATCGCCAGATTCTGGGCGCGAATTGATCGACATCAAGGCCGCGCTCGATGCGCACTCGATCGTCGCGATCACCGATGCCGCCGGCCGGATCACCTACGTGAACGACAAGTTCTGCGAGATCTCGAAATACTCGCGCGAGGAATTGCTCGGGCAGGATCACCGCATCATCAATTCCGGGTATCACCCGAAATCGTTCTTTACCGATTTGTGGGTGACGATCGCGGGCGGGCGGGTTTGGAAAGGCGAGATCAAGAACCGCGCGAAGGACGGCACCACCTATTGGGTGGACACGACGATCTATCCGTTCCTCGAAGCCGACGGGCAGCCCCGGCAATACATCGCCATCCGCACCGACATCACGCAACGGCGGGAGGATGAGTTGCGGCTCATCTACCTCGCCGAGGAACTGGCGGCGAAGAACAAGGAAATGGAGACGATCGTGTATGTCGTCTCGCACGACTTGCGTTCGCCGCTGCTCAATGTGCAGGGCTTCGGGCGGGCGCTGGTGCGGGCCTGCGGGGAGCTGAAGGAAAAATACACGGCGATTCACGATGCCGACGTCGAGCGATTGTTCGGCACCGAGATCCCGCGCGCATTGCATTTCATCGAAGCCGGCGTCGCCAAGATGGATTCACTGCTCTCCGGTTTCCTGCGTTTTTCCCGCCTCGGGCGGGTGGTCCTGCAGAGCCAGAAAATCCCGATGAACACGCTCGTGCATGGTGCGGTGCAGGCGCTCAAGTTTCAGGCCGAGGAGATCGACGCGGTCATCGAAGTCGGCGAACTCCCCGACTGCTTCGGCGACCCGACACTCACCGGGCAGGTCTTTTCCAACCTGATCGACAACGCCCTCAAATACCGCGAGCCCGCCCGGCGCTGCGTCATCTCCATCGCGGGCGAGATCGTGAAAGGCGAGGCGGTTTATCGGGTGCGCGACAACGGCATCGGGATCGCGCCCGAGCATCAGCCGCAGGTCTTCGAACTCTTCCATCGGCTGCATCCCAAGAAATCCGCAGGCGAGGGACTCGGGCTGACCATCGCCCAGCGCATCCTCGAGCGGCAGCGCGGGCGCATCTGGCTCGAGTCGAGAGCGGGCGCGGGCACGACCTTCTTCGTCGCCCTGCCGGTCATTGCTCCCGCGGATATCGCTGGTTAGAAACACTTCGCGATGCCCGACCTCCCGACGATTCTCATCACCGACGACGACGATGGCCACGCGTTTCTCATCGAGGATAATCTGCGCCGCGCGGGCGTGAACGTGCCGTTCATTCGTTTCAGCGACGGTCAGGAAGTGCTCGATTTTCTTTTTAGCCGGACCACGGAACCGACCTTCGAACACGACCGGCCCTACCTGCTCCTGCTCGATATCCGCATGCCGAAAGTCGATGGCGTGACCGTGCTGCAGCAGATCAAGGCGGACCCGAATCTGCACAAGCTGCCGGTGATCATCCTCACGACCACCGAGGACCCGCGCGAAGTCGAACGCTGCCACGATCTCGGCTGCAACGTCTATATGCAGAAGCCCGTGGCGTTCGACAGTTTCGCCGCCGCGATCACCCGGCTCGGTCAGTTCCTCACGCTCCTGCAGCTCCCGCGTTTTTAACCCCGCCAAACCCCCAACCATGAGCAGCAAAGACGCCCCGAAACCTGCCCGAATGCTCGTCGCCGATGACGAAGAGGGACTGCTCTTCCTGATGGTCGATGGGTTGCGCCGCGAAGGTTATGAAGTCGAGGGCTTCGACAATGGTGAGGAGGCGATCGAGTGGCTTAGCCGCAACGATTGCGACCTGCTGCTGCTCGACCTGAAGCTCGGCGATTTACCCGCGCCAAAACTCGTCGAGCGGCTGCGCGCGCAGGGTCGCGATTTCCCCTTCATCATTGTGACCGGGCACGGCGACGAACGCACCGCCGTCGAGACGATGAAACAAGGTGCGCTCGACTACGTGATGAAGGATGCGGGCATGTTGGAATTGCTGCCGGGGATTGTGCGGCGAGCGCTCGGGGTCGTGGATCGCGATCGGAAGCTCACGGCGGCCGACGCGGCCATTCGGCAGCGCGAAGAACGGCACCAGCACGTGATCCAGACGGCGCTCGATGGTTTTGTGCGTTTTGAACGCGGCGGGCGTTTGCTCGAGCTCAACCAGGCGATGTGCGATCTCGTCGGCTATACCGCGGACGAGCTGCTGCACCGGAGTGTCTTCGATGCCGATGGCGCGGCCTTTCGCGAGGAAGTGCGCGAGCGCGTCGAGCATCTCGACCACAACGGCTCGGCGCACTGCTTCACCCGCTTCCAGCGGCGCGATGGCACAGAGATCGAAGTCGAGCTTTCGCTGCGCTGTGACGGCGGGGAAATGTTCGGCTTCGTCCACGACATCACCGAGCAGCGCCGGCTCGAGCGCCAGGTGCTGGAGATCAGCATGGAGGAGCGGCGGCAGTTTGGCCGCGAGCTGCACGACAGCCTCGGCCAGCAACTGACCGCGATCGAGATGATGACGCACACGCTGGCCCGCGAACTGAAGGTGATCGCGCCACCGCAGGCGAAGTTCGCGTGGGAGATCACGCAATACATCCGCAAGTCGATCACTCAGACCCGCGAACTGGCGCACGGCCTGTCGCCGATCGCGGTGGATGGTGAGGGGCTGATGGTCGCGCTCCACGAACTCGCGCGGATGACGGCGGCGACGGGCACGACCTGCGAGTTTGAATGCGCGAAGCCCGTGAAGATCGCCGACGCGACCGTCGCGGGACACCTCTACCGCATCGCGCAGGAAGCGGTGACCAATGCGCTCAAACACGCCAAGCCCAAGCTGATTCACCTCAAGCTCGAAAAACGCGACCAGGCGATTGAGCTTTCTGTGGAGGACAATGGGAAAGGTTTGCCGCGAACGAACGGGAAGAAAGCCGGCATGGGCTTGCAGATCATGCACCACCGCGCCCGGCTGATCGGCGGCCATCTCACCCTGCATTCCATTTCCGGAAACGGCGTCCGCGTCGTCTGCTCGCTCCCGCGCAAGTCATGAAGGCCAAACCCAAATCTCCCGCAAAAAAACCAGCGCCTGCAGAACCGCCACGCAAGCGCGTCTTCCTCGTCGATGATCATCCCATGATGCGCGACGGCATGAGTCGGCTGATCGACAGCGAACCGGGCCTGAGCTGCTGCGGCGGTGCGAAGACCGCCGAGGAAGCGCTCAGCGAAATCCCGCGCTGCGCGCCTGATCTCGTCATCACCGACATCACGCTCCCGAATCGCAGCGGGCTCGATTTGATCAAGGACCTCATCGCGATAAACCCGCGCATTCTCGTCTTCGTCTATTCGATGCACGACGAGATGTTTTACGCCGAGCGCGCGCTCCGGGCGGGTGCCCGCGGCTACCTCATGAAAGAAGCGGGCAGCGAGAAAATGCTCGAGGCGATCCGCAGTGTGCTCGCCGGGGAAATTTCCGTGAGCCCGAAAATCTCTGCAAAGATCCTCAGCATCTTCTCCGGTGCTTCCTCGACCGGCGCCACGTCGCAGGTGGAAAAGCTGACCGACCGCGAGTTCGACGTCTTCCAACTCATCGGGCAGGGCAAATCCACGAAGGAAATCGCCACCTTGCTCCACCTGAGCCACAAGACCGTGGCGGTGCATCGCGGGCACATCAAAGAAAAACTCGGCCTCACGAGTGCGACGGAACTCACGCACCAGGCCATCCGCTGGGCCGAAGCCAAGACGCCGGCCTCGTAGTTCAGCGCCGCCCCGCACCCATCCGCATTTCGAGCTCAGTGATCCGCGGGAGGAGTTGCGCCGAAGCTCCGACGCGCGCCTTTTCCAGCGCCCGGCGCGCCTGCTCCACACGCCCGGCATCCACCGCGAGCACAGCCTCCAGCCAGTAACCTTCGCGGTGCAGGTCGGCGAGGGCGGCCGATCCCGGAGAAAGTGCTGCCATCTTTTGCAGGCAGGCTTGCGCGGTCGCTGGTTGCCCCATCGCGCGATAGACCACGGCGAGATTGAGCAGGTTCGTGAGTGTCGCGCGGACGTTTCCGGCAGTCTGGTAGTAGGCGAGGGCGTTTGAATACGATTCGATGGCCGTCTCGTAGTGGTTGTAACCGAAGGCGGAGCGCGCGGTGTCCATGCTCATCTCCGCGGCGGTTTCCTGCGGTGACACTGGCGCGAGCGTGCCGCACCCGCTGAGGAGGAGCAGGCCGGCGAGTCGGAGCCAGTGATTAACGAACGCCATGAACGGTGAGTGGTTCTTCGCGCTTCTTCTTGAACTGCGGTTGCAGCGGCCACAGCCCTTTCAAAGTGTGAGCCACTTCGGTGGTGCTTTCGGTAGCTCGTGTTCCTTCGCTGATCAGTCGCGGGATTTGGGGTGCCGATTTTTCGACGGCAATTTGCAGCGCGGTTGTGGTCCTTTCGAGGCGGCTCACGCTGAGCGCGATTTTCTCCAGGATCTGTGGAGTCTGCTGGCTGAGGCCGGTGGTGACTCCGTGCAGGTTCTGCAAGGTCAGCCGCAGATCGCCCCTCGGGTCGTTGGCGTAGTCCATCATCTCGTGCGAGTGCAGCGCCGAGTCGCGCATCGCGGTGAGTGTCGGCGGCATCTGCTGCAGCAGGGAATCCGAGGCCGATTGGAGATTGGCGATGAGCGTACGGATGTCGCCTGCGGGATCGTTCACGTAGGCGAGCATCTTGTGGATCTCGGCAAGCGCGGGCGTGATTTCGGCGCGCAGTTTCTCGGTCACCTCGGAGATGGTGCGTTCGCGCTCGAAGACGAGCGTGCCGCCGGGATTCGCGGCTCGGCCCGTGCCTGCCGAAAGATCGATCACGGCGTCGCCGATCATCGTTTCAGTCATGAGCCGCGCGACGGTGTCCTCGCGAACAAGGTCCACGTATTTCTTGAAGACCCGCCGTTCGGCATGCACGCGACCCTCCGGGGAGAGCTTCACGATCGAGACTTTGCCGACGCGAAAGCCCCGATACTTCACGGTCATGCCGGGGAGGATGCCTTGGCTGCTCGCGGGCTCGATCCGGTAATGCTCCGAGGGCGTGAAGGCTTCCCAGCGCCAGCCGATGTAGCCGAGCACGAGGAGCGAGCCAATGAGCGAGGTGAGGAGAAAGACGCCGACTTTCAGATCCACGAGGTGAAAGCGCGGGTCGGCGGTGCGGAGGAATTTCATGGTGATTCGATGCTTTCCAAAGTGAGCCGGGGACCAGTGCAAAACTCCGCGAGAGGCTCTTCCTCCCGGCCGGTGAACAAGGAAGCGCGCCGGGCATCGCGCTTCTGCAAATCGTCGGCGAGCTGCGCGAGTTGCGCCGCGGCGGTGTGGTCGAGGTCATCGAAGAGCGACTGGTAAATGCAGAGCAGCGGCTCCTGCACGCGCAGGCGGAGCAGCGCGACGAGCCGCTTCTCGAAGAGCGTGAGATTGTCGGGAAGCTGCACCATGAGGTGCATGGCGTCTTCGTCCGACATGCCGATGGACTGGAGCGTGGCGACGACGGTCGATTCGCAAGCGCTCGCGGTGGAGCCGTGGTGATACGCGGCGGGGAGGAGGCCGTTTTCGCAGACCGGGAGGTTGCTGATCAGGCCGCCATTTTCCGGCACGGTGCCGACGCGCGCGAGCACGGCGATCCGGCTGGCTTCGCGTTCGTGGTAGAGATTGCGGCCGAGGACGGTGACGGTCCCGGCGCACGGTTCGCGCAGCCCGAGCAGGGTGTCGAGAAACTGGGTCTGCACTTCCTCGGACTCGGAAAACATCGTCGCGACCTCACCCGTTTGCAGGTTGAAGGAAGGGATCTTCCAGTGGTCCATGGCAAGGTGTTCGAGCGCGATCATACGGTCAGGATGGCGAAGGCGGCGTCGGTCAGAAACAGCAGGCCCAGCGTGCGAATCATCGCCGTCTCCGTGGAGCGCGGGATCATCGCTGCGGCGTGGCCGGCGTAGATGCCGTGGTGGCAGCAGACCGAGGCGATGATGCCGCCGTAGAGGATGCTCTTGGCCATCGAGACGAGGACGGCGTGCCAGTCGAGCGCCGCGGAAAAGGCGGCGATGTAATTTACGAAACTGACCTGGTAAATCGCGGAGGCGACGACCATGCCGCCGATCGTGGCCATGAACTGGAAATAGAACGTGAGCACGAAGACCGAGATGCACACGCCGAGCACGCGCGGCACGATCAGGTAGTCCTCCGGGTCGATGCCCATGAGGTAGAGCGCGCGGATTTCGCCGCGCTGTTTCATCGAGGCCAGCTCCGAGGCCACCGCCGATCCGCTGCGGGCGAGCACGATCAGCGCGGTGAGCAGCGTGCCGAGTTCCCGGACGACCAGCAGTTTGATCGCGCGAACATTCAGCGCCACGCCGCTGCCGAGCACTTCGGACATTTGGCTGATCACGGCGAGACCCACGAGCAGGCCCGCCATGGAAACCGGGAAGAGCGCTTCGATGCCGGTGAAATAGATCTGCTTGTAGAGAATCCGGCGGACCACCGGCGAGCGGAGGCAGCCGAGATGCGCCACGCTGCTGGCGGCGAGCGCGCCGTAGCCGATCACGTCCTTGAACAAGTGGGAGGCGAAGCTCTGGAGCGTGGGCGACTCGGCCTTGTTCATGGTGATGGGTCCGGTTTCTCCGAACTGGCGCGGTCGCCAGCCCGGCGCTTCTTCAGACGAATTCGTGTTCCGCTTCACGGACCACGAGCACGGGGCAGGGAGCGCTGCGCGTGATGTTTTCGGCGATGCTGCCCATCAGGGCGTGCTTCAACCCGCCGTAGCCGTGGGTGGTCGTGATGATCAGGTCGGTCCGGATGTCGCGCGCGACGTCCATGATGTTTTCGAAGGCGAAACCATGACGCACCACCGTGTCCACGCGGATGCCGTGGTCGATGCGGTCGGCGCTGATTTCGATGAGCCGATTCATGATGACCGCGAGCTGATTGTGTCCCAGCGCCGTCGGGTAGGGGAGTTCCGGTGTGTAAGCGGTCGGTTCCACGACGTGCAGCAGCGTGATCTTTGCGCCAAACTGCCTGGCAAATGGGACGGCATATTTCAGCGACTTGAGCGACATCTCGGTCAGGTCCGTCGGCACGAGGATGTTTTGGAGGCGAATGGTGGGCGCGGATGGTTCGAACCCTGCACGGCAGGGCGGGGGATAATTGGCGAGGGCCTCGGTCGATTGGACCGGTTCGAGGGTGGCGGTTTTCATGGGGCGTTACTGTTTTGGGGGTTGGGGGTGATCGCGGAAAACTTGGAGGGCGGGTTCGCTGGAGAGGCTGGGGATGCAGGCGACATTCATCGGCGCGTAGTGCAACACGCCACGCGAGACCGAGTGGTGCCCGAGGCGGGCCAGCCCCTGGCGCGAATGCGTGCCGACCACGACGAGGTCGGCCTTTTCGTCCGTGGCTGTCTGGATGAGGTGCGCATCGGAATAGCCCCATTGCTTCTCCACGCGCACGCGCACCGGCGATGGGCCGAGCAGAGCCCGCGCCTTTTTCCGAAAGCACTGGGCCTGCGCCTGGGCGGTCTTGCGCATCATCTCGTCCACGGCGGCGGATGGGATGAAATCAGCCGTGGCACCCGGCGGCACCGCGGATTGCAGATAGACGACCAGCACGTCGCACGGTCCGCATTGGCGCAACCATTGGACCCAGCGCAGCGCCGCTTCCGAGGTCGCAGAGAGATCGGCGCCGACGACGACGCGCAGCTTGCGGGAATCGCGGGCCCACTTCAGCAGCGGCACTGATTTGCGCACGAGCAGTGTCGGCACGGGAGCTGTCTCCGCGACTTGCTCGGCGAGTCCGCCGGCGAAGAGTCGGCTGATGGTGCTCTCCTGTTTGCCCGCGAGCACGAGGAGGCGCGCGTGATGCTGGCTGGCTTGCTCGACGAGCACGGTGTCCGGCGGGCCTTCCTGCAGGGCTTCCGTGACGTCGATCGGCATCGCCCGCAGGCGCTCGAGTTCGCGGTGAAGCTGGGCGCGTTCGAAGAGGCTGAGCGAATCCCGTAATTCGCCGGGCAACTCCGTGCGTGGCCGCTGATCCACCGGATGGACCAGTACGAGCGGCTCGCCGAAACGCTGCGCCCACGCCGCCGCCACTTCGACGGCCTGCGTGGCTTCGGTGGAAAAATCGGTGCCGACCACGATGCTCGCGGGCGCGGTGGCGAACCGGGGCGTGGTGCCGTTGTGAGCGGCGATCGGGGCGAGGAATGACTCGGAGTCTTGCATGGGGAGTAGGGGGCAAGTTCAACTTATCCGCCGCTGGATTTGCCACTACGCGAGGCTTGTTCATTGTGCGTCCGATTTTGCCGTGGGTGGCGGGCGACCTCTGGCCGGCTCCGCTTCGGACAAGCCAAGGCGAGCAATGGACAATGACCGGCGAGCGGAGAGAATCGCCGTGGGGCATGGTCGCAGTGCCTCGAAGATCCCCACCCAAAACCGGAGATGCCCGTTCCCCAAAGTCGCTCCCAGCCGAAGAAGCGCCGCTCGGCGGTTAAGGTGTCGCTGCGCAAAGGCAAGTCGCCGGGTTCACCGAAACGTGTCCCGAGTCCCGCGAAGGCGCGACCGGCGCGGAAGGGGCCGGTGCCCCTTTCGCTCGAGGCGCTTTTTCGTCCGGCCTCCGTCGCCGTGGTCGGCGCGACCGAACGCGCCGGCAGTGTGGGCCGCGCGGTCCTGGAGAATCTCCGACCCTTCCCGGGTGCGATCTATCCGGTGAATCCGTCGCGCGCGCGTCTCCTCGGGCGGCGCGCCTGGCCGCGGCTCGAGGCGCTTCCCGAGGTGCCGGATCTCGTGGTCATTGTCGTCCCCGCGATCGCCGTGCCCGGCGTCGTGCGGGAATGCGCGGCGCTCGGCGTGCCCGCGGCCATCATCATCAGCGCGGGCTTTCGCGAATGCGGCGCGGAAGGCGCCGCCCTCGAACGCGCCGCGCTCGACGCCGCGCGAGGTCGCGTGCGCCTGCTCGGTCCGAACTGCCTCGGCGTGATGACGCCGCACCACCATTTCAACGCGACCTTCGCCGCCGCGATGGCGCGCCCCGGCAGCGTCGCGTGCCTCAGCCAAAGCGGCGCGCTCTGCACCGCGATCCTCGATTGGAGCCTGCAAAAGCAGGTCGGCTTCAGTGCGTTTGTCTCGATCGGCGCGATGGCCGACATCGGCTGGGGCGACCTCATCGACTACCTCGGCGACGATCCGCACACCAAGAGCATCGTCTGCTACATGGAGTCCGCGGGTGATGCGCGGGCCTTTCTCTCGGCGGCGCGGGAAGTGGCCTTCCGCAAGCCGATCGTCGTCTTGAAGGTCGGTAACACCGCCGCCGGTGCGCAGGCCGCGGCTTCGCACACCGGCTCGATGACCGGCTCCGACGAAGTCGCCAGTGCGGCATTTGCGCGGGCCGGCGTCCTGCGGGTGCATAGTGTCGAGCAGCTCTTCGACATGGCCGAGGTCCTCGCCAAGCAGCCTCGTCCCACCGGGCCGGCGCTGGCCATCGTCACAAATGCCGGCGGCCCCGCGGCGCTCGCGTCCGACCAGACGCTCAACTCCGGCGCGCGGCTCGCCGAGCTTTCCCCGGAGACGCTCGCCTCGCTCAATCAACTGCTCCCCGCGCACTGGAGCCACGGCAATCCTGTGGATCTGCTCGGTGCGGCCGACGGCCCGCTCTACGCGCGCGCCGCCGATCTCGTGCTGGCCGATGAGCGCGTCGATGGGCTCCTCGTGGTGCTCACGCCGCAGGCGATGACGCAGCCGAAGGACACCGCCGAGCACTTGGCCCAAGTCGTGGCGAAACATCGCAAGCCGGTGCTCGCGAGTTGGATGGGCGGCGCGGCGGTCGAGGAAGGACGCAACGTGCTCAACGCGGCCGGCATTCCGACCTACGATTACCCCGACGCCGCGGCGCGCGCCTTTGCTTTCATGTGGCAGCACAGCCAGCGCATCGCGGCGCTTTACGAACGCCCCACGCTGCCCTCGGTGCCACCGGAGCGCGTCGCGCCGCGTCAGGCCGCTGGTGCGCTGCTCGGCCGGATTCGCGCGACGGGTCGCACGCTCCTCACCGAGATCGAGGCGCAGCAAATCCTCAGCGCTTACGATGTCCCGGTGGTCCCGACCATCGGCGCGCGGTCGGAAGATGAAGCCGTGAAAGCCGCGCGGCGTGTGGGCTTCCCGGTCGTGTTGAAGCTTTGGTCCGAGACGCTCACGCACAAGGCGCGCGTCGGCGGGGTCCGGCTGAACCTCGGCAATGCGGCGCAAGTGCGCGCCGCTTGGCGGGCGATCCGCGCTTCTGCCATTGCCGTCGCGGGGGCGAAGAGTTTCAGCGGTGTCGTCGTGCAGCCGATGGTGGCAAACGACGGTATCGAGTTGATCGTCGGCAGCACCGTCGATCCGCAGTTTGGCCCGGTCATGGTCGTCGGCGCGGGCGGCTCGCTGGTCGAAGTGCTCGGCGACCGCGCGCTGGCCCTGCCGCCGCTCAATGCCACGCTCACGCGCCGCCTGCTCGAACAGACGCGCATCTTCGAGGCGCTCGCGGGCAAAGGGCGGCGCGAGCCGGTCGATCTCGCGCGGCTGGAGGAAATCCTCGTGCATTTCAGCCGCCTCGTCGTCGAGCAGCGGGCGATCGCGGAGATCGACGTGAACCCGCTCCTCGTCTCCGCCAAGGGTGCCGTCGCGCTCGATGCCCGCATCGTCCTGCATCCGCCGGATATCCAGGACGCCGCTCTGCCGCGACTCGCGATCCGTCCTTACCCGACGGAATACGTGCGCGAACTCCGCCTGCCCGGTCTCGGTGCAGTGACGCTCCGTCCGATTCGCCCCGAAGATGAAACCGCGCTCATCGCATTCCATCGTGCGCTTTCCAGCCGCTCGGTCCACGAGCGTTACTTCGGCAATATCCCGCTCGATACCCGCATCGCCCATCCGCGGCTGGCGCGTATTTGTTTCAGCGACTACGACCGCGAGATCACGCTCGTCGCGGAGCGGCGGACCAATGGCGAAGTCGTAGCCGTAGGCCGCATCAATAAAGTGCGCGGCGCGAATGAGGCGGAATTTGCACTGCTCGTCGGCGATCCCTGGCAGGGGCACGGTCTCGGCCAGGTGATGCTGGAGGATCTGATTTCCGCAGGGCGCCGCGAAGGTCTCGCGCGGATCTTCGGCACGGTGCTGGCCGCCAATGCGCCGATGCAACGCGTCTGTCGAAAGGTTGGTTTTCGCCTGCACCGAGAGGCGGACGAAATCGCCGCGGAGATCGTCCTATGAATCCGGCTCCCGCCATCGCACGTCCTCCGGGGCCGCGGTTCGAAGCGGGAGCGGAAGTGGAGTCCTTTTACCATCTGGTCGGTTGCGACCTCAGCCGCCGTCGCTGCGAAGGCACGGCGTGTTTCGTCGCGCAAAAAGCCCTCGGCAGCGCGCCTGTTTTGCCCGCGCCGGGAGAGCCGCGGATCGCGTGTCTCGGGCGCTGCTTCGAGGCGCCGGTCATCGGCCTGGACCGGGCGCGCCCGCGGATCGAAGTGCAGGCACGCGAGGGCGTGGTGCTGAGCCGATTGGCGCGCGGACTCGATGCCGGGCTGGCCGCTTATCAATCGGCGGGTGGCGGCACCGCGCTCGCGCAGGCGCTGCGGGGCCAGCCATCCGCGGTGATCGAGGCGGTGATCGCTTCGGAATTGCGCGGGCGCGGTGGCGCGGCGTTTCCCACGGGACGCAAGTGGTCCGCCGTCGCCGCCGCGCCGACGCCGGACACCCGCTGGATCGTGGCCAATGCCGACGAAGGCGACGCCGGCGCCTATATCGATCGCTTCATCCTCGAAGGCGACCCGCATGCCTTGATCGAAGGTATGACGCTCGCGGCCTTCGCGGTCGGCGCGAGCCGCGGGATCATCTATCTGCGGCATGAGTATCCGTATGCGCAGGAAGTCCTCGAGCAAGCGCTGGCCGAAGCGCGCGCGACCGGCTGGCTCGGTGGGGCGATCCGGGGCCGCGACTTCGCCTTCGAGATCGAAGTGTTCGTTGGCCACGGCAGCTACATTTGCGGCGAAGAGACTGCACTCCTCCATTCGCTCGCCGGCCAGCGACCGGAGCCGACAATCCGTCCGCCCTATGCCGCGTCGCGCGGTTATCTCGGTCGCCCGACCTTGGTCAGCAACGTCGAGACTTTCGCCACGGTGCCGTGGATCGTCGAGCGCGGGGGCGAAGCGTATCGGGCGCTGGGTTTCTCGCACAGCCGCGGGACCAAGGCGCTGTCGCTCAATTCGCTCTTCGTCCGGCCCGGGCTTTATGAAGTCGAGTTTGGCCTGCCGCTGCGCCGGATCGTCGAGGAACTCGGCGGCGGACTGCGCTCCGGGAATTTGAAAGGCGTGATCGTCGGCGGCCCGCTCGCGGGGATCGTCCCGCCGCACTTGCTCGATACGCCGCTCGGTTTCGAGGAACTGCACGCCATCGGCGCGGCCGTCGGTCATGGCGGCGTGATTGCCTTCGATCACTCGACCTCGATCGCCGCGCTCGTGCATCACGTCCTCTCGTTTGGCGCCTCCGAATCCTGCGGCAAATGCACGCCCTGCCGACTCGGCACGCGGCGGCTGGAGGAGATCTTCGCCCGTGCGGCCGGCCTGGCCGAAGGGCCGGGAACCATTCGCGCAGAAGTGGAGGAACTCATCGCCGTGCTCCGGCAGGCGAGCCTGTGCGGGCACGGCGTCGGCCTCGGAGACTTCGCCGCCTCGGCGCTGCGCTATTTCGGAAAGGAACTCGACGCATGCTGGCCGTAACGATCAACGGCGATCGCCAGCAGTTTCCCGCCGGGACAACGATCCTCGCTGCGGCGCAGCAGCTCGGCTTGGAAATTCCCACGCTGTGCCACGACGACCGGCTGCAACCCAACGGCGCGTGCCGCCTTTGCGTGGTCGAGGTCGCCGGCTGGAATCGTTTTGCCACCGCCTGTTCGACGGAGATCACCGATGGCATGGAGATCCGCACCGCATCGCCCGCGGTCGAAGACGCGCGCCGGACGATGCTCCGCCTGCTCGCCGCGGACTATCCGCCCGCCGCTTGTGAAGAGGCACCGGAGAAGCCGCTGCATCGCTGGTTCCGGGAATACGAGATTTCGCCGAGTGGCGCTGGCGCGCGCTCGTGCTTTCGCGACGCCGCACATCCCTATCTGCATGTGGACATGGCGCAGTGCATCAACTGCTCGCGCTGCGTGCGGATCTGCGACGAGGTGCAGGGCCAGTTCGTCTGGCGGGCGTGGAACCGTGGCGCCGAGACCCGCATCCTGCCGAATGCCGCGGCGTGTCTCACTGAAAGCGATTGCGTGAGCTGCGGGGCCTGCGCCGACACTTGCCCGACTGGGGCGATCCAGGACGTCTCGGAGCGCGTGCATGGGGCCGCGGAGCAGTGGACGCGCACCACCTGTCCGTATTGCGGCACGGGTTGCGAGATGCTCGTGGGCACGCGCGCGGACCGCATCGTGCAGGTGCTGCCGGCGCTCGATGCGCCGGTGAACAAGGGGCACCTTTGTGTGAAAGGCCGCTACGCTTTTGAGTTCACCCATTCGCCCGAACGCGTGACCGAGCCGATGATCCGCGAGGGCGAAAAGTGGCGCGCGGTTTCGTGGACCGAGGCGGTGATCTTCGTCGCCAGTCGCTTGACCGCCATCCTCGAAAAACACGGGCCGCAAAGCATCGGCATGCTTGGTTCCGCCCGCGGCACGAACGAGGAAAACTATGTCGCGCAGAAGTTCGCGCGGCTGGTTCTCGGGACGAATAACATCGATTGCTGTGCCCGCGTCTGCCACGCACCGACCGCAGCGGCCATGAAGCACATGCTCGGCACCGGCGCGGCGACGAACTCCTTCGATGATATCGAGCAAGCCGGCGGCTTTCTCATCTGCGGTTGCAACCCGACGGAGGCGCACCCGATCGTCGGCGCGCGGATCAAGCAGGCCGTGCGGCGCGGCGCGGCGCTCATCGTCATCGATCCCCGCGAGACGGAACTCGCGCAGATGGCCGCGGTGCATCTCGCGCTCCGGCCGGGGACCAATGTGCCGCTGCTCAATGCGCTCGCCCACGTCGTCGTGGAGGAAGGTCTTGCTGACCCGGTGGCCTTGCAGGAGCGCGTGCGCGATTTCGCGCCGTTCCGGGAGTTCATTCGGGAATGGACGCCGGAGCGCGCGGCGACCATCTGCGGAGTGGATCCCGCGCGGATTCGGGCGGCGGCGCGGCTCTATGCCGAGGCCCGCCCGACGATGGCTTTCCACGGCCTCGGCATGACCGAGCACGTGCAGGGCACCGAGGGCGTGATGGCGCTCGTGAATCTGGCGCTGCTCACCGGCAATTTCGGAAAACCCGGCGCGGGCGTGAATCCGCTGCGCGGCCAGAACAACGTGCAGGGCTCCGCGCACATGGGCTGCGAACCGGGACATCTCACCGGCTTCGTCCCGATCGAGACCGCGCGCGATGCTTTCGCCACAGCGTGGGGCGGCGCGCTTTCCCAGAAGCCGGGGCTGAACCTCATGCAGATGATGGATGCTGCGGGGCGGTCCGAACTCAAGGCGCTCTGGGCCATCGGCTACGACGTCGCCTTTACCAACCCGGGAACGCTCCAGACGCATGCCGCGCTTGAGATGATCGAGTTGGTCATCGTGCAGGATCTGTTCTTCAACGAACTCGCGCACAAGTTTGGCCACGTGATTCTGCCGGCAGCTTCGCCGTTCGAGAAGGACGGCACGTTCATGAATTCCGAGCGGCGGGTGCAGCGGGTCCGGCGAGCCGTCGCCCCGCCCGGCGCGGCGCTGCCCGACTGGAAGATCGTGGGCGACGTGGCGCGCGCCATGGGTTTCGGCTCAGCTTTCAGATACACGAGCGCGGAGGAGATCTGGGACGAAGTGCGGCAGGTGTGGAAAGCAGGCGCGGGCATGAGTTACGCGCGGCTCGATCGCCAGGGGCTGCAGTGGCCGTGTCCCGATGAAACGCATCCCGGAACGACGATCCTGCACACGGATTCGTTTCCCGGCTCGAAGACCGCGCCGCTCGTATGCCTCGACTACAAAGCGTCCCTCGACACGACGTGCGCGGAGTTTCCCTTCATGCTCACGACGGGCCGTTCGCTCTATCAGTTCAATGCGGGCACGATGACGATGCGCACGCCGAACCGCGAACTGCGCGCGACGGATACGCTCGATTTGTCGCCCGCCGACGGCGCGCAACTCGACTTGCGGGAAGGCGACACCGTGAGCGTGCGCAGCCGTCAGGGATCGGTGCTGCTCCCGCTGCATCTCGATCCGCGGGTGAAGCGTGGCGAAGCCTTCGCGACTTTTCACGCGCGGGAGATCGGCATCAATCACCTCATCGGCGCGGGGCGCGACCGCGAAGTGATGACGCCCGAATACAAGGTGGTCGCCGTGTGCATCGAAAAACATGAGGGAGGCGCGGTGCCATGAGCGAAGTCTTTGGTTTTGATTCGTATGCCCCGCGCGAAATCGCCGAACGCGTCGAAACCATCGGCGCGGCCAAGGCGAATCTGCCGATCGTTTCGATGGTCGCGCTGGGCGTGCTGGCCGGTGGATTCATCGGACTCGGTGCGCTCTTTTCCACCATCGTTCTGAGCGATCCGATGCTCGGCTTCGCCATCTCGCGAGTGCTCGCCGGCGTCGCCTTTTCCCTCGGCCTGATCCTCGTCGTCGTGGCCGGGGCCGAGCTCTTCACGGGCAATAACCTGCTCGTCATGGCCTACGTCGCCGGTCGGATCAGCGGCCAGCGTCTGCTGCTGAATTTGTTCGTCGTCTATGTGTCGAATCTGGTCGGCGCCGCAGGGCTCGCGCTGCTCGTCGCGCTCTCCGGCCATGCCGATCTCGGTGATGGCTCGATCGGTCGCGCCGCCGTCGCCATCGCTGCGGCGAAGACCGCGATTCCGCTCGGCGAGGCCTTCTTCCGAGCAGTGCTGTGCAACATCCTCGTCTGCCTCGCCGTCTGGCTCGCCATGGCGGGTCGCACGGTGGCCGACAAGATCCTCGCCATCGTCTTCCCGGTCGCAGCCTTCGTCGCTGCGGGCTTCGAGCACAGCGTCGCGAATATGTATCTGATCCCGCTGGGCATTTTTCTGAAACCGGAGTTCGGCGGCAGCGGCGCCACCTCACTCGATTGGATCGGACTCCTGCACAACCTGCTGCCCGTCACCATGGGAAACCTCGTCGGCGGCGCCGGGATGGTGGGGCTCGTCTATCACACCATCTACCGGCGGAAATCCTCATGAATACGGCTCAATTCAGCACCATGGATGGAAACGAAGCCGTCGCCCGCGTGGCGTATGCGCTGAGCGAAGTGATCGCGCTTTACCCGATCACGCCGGCCTCGCCGATGGGAGAATGGGCCGATGCCTGGGCCTCGGCGGGCGTGAAGAATCTGTGGGAGGCGGTGCCTTCGCTGATCGAGATGCAGAGCGAGGGCGGTGCGGCGGGCGCCGTCCACGGCGCGCTCCAGACCGGCGCGCTGGCCACGACCTTCACCGCTTCGCAGGGGCTGCTGCTCATGCTGCCGAACATGTTCAAGATCGCGGGCGAACTCACGCCCGCCGTCTTTCACGTGGCCGCGCGCTCCATCGCCACGCACGCGCTCTCGATCTTCGGCGATCACAGCGATGTGATGGCCGCGCGGATGACCGGCTGGGCGATGCTCGGCGCGGCCAATGTGCAGGAGGCGCAGGACTTCGCGCTCATCGCCCACGCGGCGACGCTCGAAGCGCGCGTGCCTTTCGTGAACTTCTTCGACGGGTTCCGCACCTCGCACGAGATCGCCAAGATCGAGCTGCTGGACAACGCTGTGCTGCTCTCGCTGATCGAGGAAAAATTCATCCACGAACATCGCGCCCGCGGCCTGTCGCCGGAGCATCCGGTGCTGCGTGGCTCGGCGCAGAATCCCGATGTGTTCTTCCAATCGCGCGAGCGGGCGAATCCTTTCTACACCGCTGTTCCGGGGATCGTGCAGCGGACGATGGATCGCTTCGCCGAGCTGACAGGCAGGGCCTACCAAACGTTTGAGTATCACGGCGCGCCGGATGCCGAGCGTGTGCTGGTCCTCATGGGTTCCGGGGCCGAGACGGCCCGTGCGACGGTCGATTTCCTGAATGCCGGTGGAGCGAAATGCGGGGTTCTCACGGTGCGGCTGTTCCGGCCGTGGGATGCGGCACGCTTCGTCGCCGTGCTCCCGGAAACGGCGCGTGCCATCGCGGTGCTCGATCGCTGTAAGGAACCGGGCAGCGCCGCGGAGCCGCTGTTTCTCGATGTGGTCGCGTCCCTGGAAGAAGCGTGGTCGCGGCCGATCCGCCCGCGCGTGATCGGCGGACGCTACGGCCTGGCCTCGAAAGAATTTACTCCCGCCATGGTCAAGGCGGTGCTCGATGAACTCAGCGCCGCGCAGCCGCGCAAGCGTTTCACGGTGGGCATTCACGACGATCTCAATGGGACGAGTCTCGAGTGGGATGAGGAGTTCGACATCGAGTCCGACGATACCTATCGCGCGCTTTTTTACGGGCTCGGCTCCGACGGGACCGTGGGCGCGAACAAGGAGACGATCAAGATTATCGGCGAGAGCACGCGGGAGTTTGCGCAGGGATATTTCGTTTACGACTCGAAGAAAGCGGGCGCCGTCACGGTGTCGCATCTGCGTTTCGGGCCGCGCGAGATTCGCGCGGCATATTTGATCCGGCGCGCGCATTTTATCGGCTGCCACCAGCCGCTTTTCCTCGAGCGCTTCGATGTCGCGGAGAGCCTGCGCCCCGGCGGTGTGCTGCTGCTCAATACGCCGGTGCCTGCGAGCGACGCCTGGGCGCGGCTGCCGGCGCCGACCCAGCGGACGCTCGTGGATCGCGGGGCCCGTCTCTTTGTGATCGATGGCACGCGGGTCGCGCGCGAGTGCCGCCTCGGCGGACGCGTGAACACCGTCATGCAGACGTGCTTTTTCGCCGTGTCCGGCGTGTTGCCTGCGGATGAAGCGCTGCGCGCGATCCAGGATTCGATCCGACGCACTTACGCAAAGAAGGGCGAAGAGATCGTGCAGATGAACCTCGCCGCCGTCGACGCCACGCTGGCGCACTTACATGAGGTGAAGCTGGGCACGGTGGGGGCCGGCGCGGGCTTTGCGCCGGCCGTCGAGGCGCGCGCGCCGCAGTTTGTCCGCGAAGTGCTGGGCGAGATCCTCGCGGGACGCGGCGAGCGTGTTCCGGTGAGCGCGCTCCCGGCGGATGGGACTTTCCCGACGGGCACTGCGCGCTGGGAGAAGCGCAATCTCGCGACCGAAATTCCCGTGTGGGACGCCGACCTGTGTGTGCAGTGCGGCAAGTGTGTGCTGGTCTGCCCGCATGCGGCTATTCGCGGCAAGGCCTACGCATCGACTGCGCTCGCCAGCGCGCCTGCGACCTTCCTCTCGCGCGGGGCGCGGCTCCCGGCGTGGAAGGGACTGCGCTACACGCTGCAGGTTGCGCCGGAGGATTGCACGGGCTGCGGGTTGTGCGTCGATGTCTGCCCGGCGCGGAACAAATCGGAAGCACGCCTCAAGGCGATCAATCTGCAGCCGCAAGCTCCGCTGCGTGCGACGGAGCGGGTGAATTGGGAGTTCTTCCTCGGGCTGCCGGCCACGCCGCAGGCCGAGGTCGCGCCCGAGCGAGTGCGTGAACTCCAGGTGCGCGAGCCGTTGTTCGAATTCTCCGGGGCGTGCGCGGGTTGCGGTGAGACGCCGTATTTGAAGCTGCTTACGCAACTCTTTGGCGACCGCTTGCTCGTGGCGAATGCCACCGGGTGCTCCTCGATCTACGGCGGCAATCTTCCCACGACCCCGTGGACCACCAATGCCGCCGGACGCGGGCCGGCGTGGGCGAATTCTCTCTTCGAGGACAACGCAGAGTTTGGCTTCGGGTTCCGCGTCGCGCTCGATCAGCAGAAGGAGATCGCCGCCGGTTTGCTCCGCACCCTGGCACCTCAACTCGGAGATCATTTCGTCGCGCAAATCCTCAAGGCGCCGCAGAGCGATGAGGCGGATCTCGCCGATCAGCGCGACCGGATCGTGGAGTTGCGAGAGCGACTGCGCACGCTCGAAGGCCCTGCCGCGCGGGCGCTGGAAACGGTCGCCGACGCGCTCGTGCGCAAGAGCGTCTGGATCGTGGGCGGCGACGGCTGGGCTTACGACATCGGCTTTGGTGGCCTCGATCACGTGCTGGCCAGCGGGCGCAATGTGAAGGTGCTCGTGCTCGATACCGAGGTGTATTCCAACACCGGCGGCCAGTGCTCGAAAGCCACGCCGCGGGCCGCGGTGGCCAAGTTTGCCGCCGGCGGAAAACCGGGCGCGAAAAAGGATCTCGGCCTCATGGCGATGACCTATGGGAGCATCTATGTGGCGAGCGTGGCGATGGGCGCAAAGGATGAACACACCGTCCGCGCTTTCCTCGAGGCGGAGGCTTTCGAAGGCCCGTCGCTGATCATCGCCTACTCGCATTGCATCGCCCACGGCATCGACCTCCGGCTCGGTCTGCAGCATCAGCGGAGTGCGGTGGATTCCGGGCAATGGCTGCTCTATCGCTTCGATCCGCGCCGCGCCGCGCGCGGTGAAAACCCGCTCCAGATCGATTCCCCGCGTCCCCGCGAAACCATCGCCAACTACTTCGCCTCGGAAAATCGCTTCCGCATGCTGACGAAAACTCATCCGGAAGAAGCGCGTCGTCTTCTCGCCCTCGCGCAGAGCGATTCCCAGTCGCGCCGCGCGCTCTACGAATACCTCGCCTCCCGGCCCGGGGCGGAAGCGCCCGCGGTCGAAGCTCACCCCATCACGCCATGAACCTCACCACGAACTACCTCGGTCTGACGTTGCGGACGCCGCTGGTCCCTTCGGCCTCTCCGCTCTCGCAGGATCTCGATAATCTCAAGTTGATGGAGGACTCCGGTGCGGCGGCCGTCGTGTTGCACTCGCTGTTCGAGGAGCAGATTCGCCACGAGCGCTACGAACTTCACTGGGTGCTGAATCAAGGCACGGAGAGCTTTCCCGAGGCGCTCAGCTATTTCCCTGAGGCGCCGGAATTCCAACTCGGGCCCGAGGAATATCTGCGCCATGTCGCCCGGGCCAAGGCCAGCCTCGCCATCCCGGTCATCGCCAGCCTGAACGGCGCTACGCCTGGCGGCTGGACCTCCTTTGCCCGGCAGATCGAGCAGGCTGGAGCGGACGCGCTGGAGCTGAACCTCTACCAAGTGCCGACCGATGCGCAGGTCTCGGGCGCGGACTTGGAGGCGCAATTGATGGAAGTGATCGCGGCCGTGCGGGCTGAGGTGAGCATCCCGCTCGCTGTGAAGCTGAGCCCCTTTTTCTCGAACTTTGCCAACATCGCCCAGCGCGTCAGCGATCAAGGCGCAAACGGTCTCGTGCTTTTCAACCGCTTCTACCAGCCCGACATCAGCCTCGAACTCCTCGAGGTCGAACCGCGCGTCTTCTACAGCACCCCGATGGCGCTGCGCCTGCCGTTGCGCTGGATCGCGATCCTCTTCGGCCGTCACGAACTGAGTCTCGCGGCGACGAGCGGCGTCCACCGGGCCGCCGACGCGCTCAAGCTGCTCATGGTCGGTGCCGATGTGACGATGCTCTGTTCCGCACTGATGCGCCACGGCATCGCGCACCTGCGCACCGTCGAGCGCGAGATGGTCGCCTGGATGGAAGAGCACGAATACACCTCGATCGCGCAGATGAAGGGCAGCCTGAGCCAAAGCCGCTGCGCCGATCCCAGCGCCTTCGAACGGGCGCAATACCTCCGCGCGGTCGGAGTGCGGGTGGGCGAAGTGTGAGTGGTTTCCGAACGGCTATTTGGCACCCAACGCCTTCTCGACTGCGTCGAGCATGGCGGTCGAATCGGGTTCGGTATCGGAGTCAAAGCGCGCGACGACCTGGCCGTTTTTGCCGACGAGGATTTTACCGAAGTTCCACTGGACTTCGCCTGGTAACGAGGACTTCGGGCCGGTCAGAGCTGCGTAGAGCGGGTGCTGCTCCTCGCCTTTGATCCGCACTTTCTCGAACATCGGAAACGTGACCTCGTAGCGCGAGGTGCAGAACTTTTTGATGTCGGCGCTGGAGCCGGGTTCCTGCTCGCCGAAGTCGTTGGACGGGAAGCCGAGAACGACGAGTCCCTTGTCGCGATATTTGCGCCAGAGGTATTCGAGCCCGGTGTATTGCGGGGTATGGCCGCATTCCGAGGCGACGTTGACGATCAGCAAAACCTTGCCGGCGTATGGCTGAAGGGTGGTTTCCTTGCCGTCGATGTCGCGGAGCGGGATTGAGTCGAGCTTCGGCGATTCAGCGAGGGATGCGGTGGAAATGGAGAGCGCGAGCGCGAGGAGCAGGTGGAGGGTTTTCATGGAAAAGGGTGAGGCGAGATTCCGGCGACGCTTACCAGCGGGGAATGAGAAACCGCACCGTCCACGAATCGTTCTTCGGATAACTCACGAAATCCGCGAGGCATTGCTCCCCGAGCGCCGGGACCTTGCACCGCTCGCCGGTCGAAAATTTGTGCCGTGTGGTTTTCGGGAAGACGGCGTCGAAGTAGTAGCCGAACCCGCCATCGAAGAGATCGATGCAGGTCACCTTGTGCGTCTTGCCATTGACCACCAAAGCCATGGGCTGATTGATCTCGGGAAGCTTCATGCCGCAGCATACGCCGAAGCGTCCGAATGACCAAGGCCGTTACTTGCGCGGCCAGAAGTGCCAGCTCAGGTATCCCGCGGTGACGAGAACGTAAGCGATCACGACAACGGCATAGAGTTTGAGGAAGAGAAGCCAGTGCATCTTGCACGTAACAACCTGCGGGAAAGCAATGGCTTAGAGGATTCCCGGTCGATTCATGGCGCGAACGATTACGCGATTGCGGAAAGAAGTTTGGCGGCTCGTGACGGAGCGCGTTATGAAAGCGGCCTGCCATGACCCCGGAATTTCCCGTCATCCTTTTCTACAAATACGTCCCCATCGCTGATCCCACGGCCTTCACCAATGCCCAGCGGGAACTCTGCGGGGCGCTTGGTTTGAAAGGTCGCGTGCTCATCGCGGCGGAGGGGATCAATGGCACGCTCGCCGGCCCGCGCGCTGCAGTGGAGCAGTACGTGGCGGCGTTGCGGGCGGATGAGCGCTTTGCAGAGATCGAGATGAAGGTGAGCGCGGGTGACGCGCAGACTTTTCCTAAGCTGATGGTCAAGGTTCGGCCCGAGATCGTTACGCTCGGCGCGGGGATTCCGCTCACGGCGGATCAGGACAATCATCTGACGCCCGCCGAATGGAAACGGACGCTCGAGGAAGAGCCCGAAGTGGTCCTGGTCGATGTGCGCAATCGCTACGAGTCCGAGGCGGGAAAATTTGCCAACGCCATCGCCTGCGAGATCGAGAACTTCCGCGAACTGCCGGGCTACGTGGACCAACTCGCCGAGCACAAGGATCGCAAGGTCCTGATGTATTGCACCGGCGGGATTCGTTGTGAAAAGGCGTCCGCGCTTTTCCGGAGCAAGGGTTTCAAGAACGTCTTCCAGTTGCACGGCGGCATCGTCACTTACCAGGAACAGTTTGGGAACGAGCACTGGCTCGGGGAATGTTTTGTCTTCGATCAGCGGATGACCGTGCGGGTCGATGCCGCGCTGGTGCCGATTGGGCGTTGCGCGCACACCGGCCGCTCGACGAACCGCTTCGTCAATTGCCTGCACGATCCGTGTCATGTGCTCTTTCTGCTCGCCGAGGAGACGGAGCGTGAAAATTCCGAAACCCGGCTGTGCCCGCAGTGTCTTGCGGCCGGCCTGACCTCAGCCACTGCGGACTACAAAGGCAGCCCGGCTCGCGCCACAGCCGGCGCGTGATCCCGCCTACCCATTTTCGCCCGCGGCCACATCGTTCGCGGCGAGCGTGATCGCATACGGTTCGAGCGGCATCTCGTCGCCGTGGTCGAG
>JBBQYR010000025.1:0-37844 GCA_038208565.1 Chthoniobacterales bacterium | reverse complement strand
CGGCGACGCCGATGAGGTGAACTTTGAGTTCACCTCCGACGAGGATTTCCGCGAGGATTTGGCCGGTATCCATTAAGAGCAAAATTTGAGCATTGTGTCAGCGACCCGCTCGGCGGCTTGCTTCGGCGCGAGGCTCGCGCTACGGGCAGACATGGCGGAAAGCCGGGCCGGATCATCGAGAAACCAGATCAGCTTTTCCGCGAGGTTTTCGCCGCTGGTTTCGCGTTCCTTTAATAGCGTCGCCGCACCCGCGCGTTCAAAGATATTCGCGTTCAAAGTTTGATGATCTTCGGCGGCGAACGGGTAGGGGATGAGAATGCTCGGCAGCGCGAAGTGCGAAAGTTCGGTGAGGCTCGCCGCGCCGCTGCGCGCGATGACGAAATCCGCGGCGCTGTAAGCCTCCTCCATGTGATGATGAAACGCGGCGACGAACGCCGAAATACCGGCCTTCGCGTAACTTTCGCGGAGCATCGCTTCGTCCGCCGCGCCGCTGAGATGAATGATCTGCAGCGGATGAGACGCGAGCTTCGGCAGCGCCGCGACCAGGGCTTGGTTGATGCCGCGCGCGCCCTGGCTGCCGCCCATGACGAGTAGTGTTGGCCGCCCTGGCGCGAGGTTGAACGTGGCGAGCGCCTTTCCTTTTTCGAGGCGCTCGGCCAGTGACGTGCGGATCGGCGTGCCGGTGATCTCGCACTTTCCCGCGGAAAAGAATTTTGCGCATTCCTCAAAGCCGAGCAGCACTCGCGTGACGAGTCGCGCGTTGAGCTTGTTCGCCTTGCCGGGGATGGCGTTGGATTCGTGGACGAAGGTGGGGATTTTCCGCGCGCGTCCGGCGAGAATCGGCGCGGTGGAAGTGAACCCGCCCATGCCGAGCACGGCGTGCGGCTGGAAGTCGCGATACAGCGCCTTCACCTGCGCGAGCCCGGAGCGAAATTTCAACGCGAACTTCACCAGCGCGAACGGCGACTTGCTCTGGATGCCGACGCCCGGCACGCGCTCGATGCGGAATTCACCGCGGCCCTGGGTCGCCAGCGAGTCGATCTCTTTCTCCGAGATGATGAGCATCACGCGATGCGCGCGCTGCACCAGCACCTCCGCGACGGCCAGGCCGGGGAACAGGTGTCCGCCAGTCCCTCCCGCGGCGATGACGAAGTTCATGCTCACAAGCGGCAGGGCAGGCGTTGTTTTTTCCGCACTCGCGCCGGAAGCGTGGTGAGCGCCTTCTCTTCCTTCTCGGTCAGTCCCTGGCGGTAGATGTTGATCAAGATGCCGATCCCGAACAGGCAGAAGACGAGGTTCGATCCGCCGTAGCTGATGAACGGCAGAGGAAAGCCTTTGTTCGGCAGCACCATCGTCGTCACGCCGATGTTCACCGCGGCCTGGAAGGCGATCATCACCACGATGCCAAAGCCGAGCAGCAGGCCAAAACGATCGCGTGCACGCAGCGAGATCACGGCGCCGCACATGATGATCACGATGAAGCAAAACACGATGAGCAGGGTGAACCGCAGGCCGAGTTCTTCGCCGATGGTGGGCAGGATGAAATCGGTGTGCGCCTCGGGAAGAAACTGCATTTTCTGCCGGCCATTGCCGAGGCCGAGTCCCTCCACCGCACCGGAGCCGAGCGCGATCAAGCCCTGAATTTGCTGGTAGGCATCGTCGGGATACTTGTCGGGATGCAGGAACGCGAGGACACGGCCAAGTCGGTTCGGCATTTTGGCGATCGCCAGCGACAGACCTCCGAACCCGATGATCAGCATCGGGAAAAGGTATCGCCAGCGCGTGCCGGCGACGAACATGAGGATGAGCGTGGTGACGCCGAGCAGCGCGGTGGTGCCCATGTCCACTTCGCGGGCGATGGGCGCGGCGATCACGGCGAGACCGAGCAGCGGGAAGATGAAGCCTTTCCAGAAGGTCAGCGCGTTCTCCTCACTTCTCGCGAACCACCAGGCGAGCGTCGAGACCACCGCAATCTTCGCGAGCTCCGAGGGTTGAAAGGACGTGCTCCCAAAGTGAATCCAGCGTGCCGCGCCTTTAATCCGCAGTCCAATCCCCGGTGCGAAACACAGCATCAACAGCACGAACGAGGCCGCGAGCAACGGCCAGCACCAGCGCTGGAGCATGTGGTGATCGACGCACGTGGCGATCAGGCACACGACTGTCGCGATGCCGAGCCACATCGCCTGGCGCTTGAGGAAGAACAGTTGATCACCGTGATTCCCGGGGGCGAAAGCCGCCGTGCTGGACAGCATCACCAGCCCGAGGACGATCAGGCTGATCACCGCGATGACCAGGAAGTAAACGCTGTTGCGATGGACGTTCAACGGAGTGGGTTTTCCGTGTCAGTTTTTTTTTGTGGGGATCTTCAGGGTCTGGCCGAGCTGAAGCTTCTTGGGGTCGCTGACCTTGTTGAGTTTCAACAAGTCATCGACGGTGACACCGAAGCGCTTGGCGATGGACGTGGCCGTGTCGCCTTTCTGCACGTCGTAGCTGGCGGCTGGGTCGGCGGTTTTTTTCGCCACCGGGTTCGGCGCGGGCGGTTCGACCGTGGCGGTGGGGCGTTCAACCGTTTTCTTTGTTGGGACATTGATGATCTGTCCCGCACGCAGCGTCGCGAGCTCCTTCGGGGAATTGACAAACTGCAACTCCGCGACCGATACGCTCAGCGATGCGGCGATCTTGGTCAGCGTGTCGTTCGCTTTCACGTGATAGACCTTCGCGTTCGAGACGGGTGCCGTGGCCACTTGCGCGGGTGCCACCGGTGCTGGCGCTGGCTTGGTCGCCGATTCCGTGTTGGCTGGCGTCTTCGCTTTCGGCGGCGCGGCAGCGGTGTCCGCAGCGGGTTTTTCAAGGGCGGATTTGGCCGGCGCCATCGACGGCTCCAATCCGCGGCGATGCGCCTTGATGCTGTTGAAAGCATAGATGCCGCCGACGGCGACGACATGCAGAATGAGCACGACGAAGAACGCGCTTGAGAGCCGGGTCTGCGGCTCGTCGTCATCATAGTCATCGACGCCTGGTTTCATCCGCTGGGTGGCGGTGGCGGCGTTGAGCTTCGTCGCCGGTTTTGGTTTCGCGGCCTTGCGCTGGAGGAAGGCTGGACGCGTGGTCAGCAGTTTCGGTAATTGCAGTTTCATTTGGCGTTTAGGGCGTGGACCAATGCGCGGAACTGATTGCCGCGATCGGCGTAGTTTTTGAACATGTCGAAGCTCGATGTGCCGGGGCTGAGCAGAACGACATCGCCCGGCACGGCGAGGTCGTGAGAGAGTTGCACGGCGCGTTCGAGGGACCAGCCCGCGTTGACGACTTTGACGCGGTCTTTCCACAGCGCCTCGATGCGATCGGCCATCTCGCCGAGCACCACCACCGCGCGGCATTTCAGCCCGACGAGTTCGGTCAGCGCGTCGTATTCGAAGCCCTTGTCTTTCCCGCCCGCGATGAGCACCACGGGCCGCGTCTCGGAGGTGAGCGCCTTTTCCACGGAATCCGGATTCGTGCCCTTCGAGTCGTTTACGTATTCCACGCCATCGAGCACGCGGATCGGTTCGCAGCGATGCGGCAGCGGCTGATACTCGCGGAGAGGCTCCGCCATTTCAGCAAAGCTCAGCCCGCGCACGAAACCGACGCCGAGCGCGGCCATGAGATTCTCCGCATTGTGCAAGCCCCGCAGCTTTGTCTCGGAGATCGCGAGCACGCGTTCGGTGCGGAAGAAGATGACCCCCTCGCGGAGTTCGAAATCCGCGCCGCTGACGTAGGCGCTGAAAGTGATCTTGCGGGCCGCGAGCGGCGGCAGCTTGTCGCGGAAGTTGACGATCGCCCAATCCTCCGCGGTCTGGTTTTCGAAG
Source organism: Chthoniobacterales bacterium (assembly GCA_038208565.1). Taxonomy (GTDB): domain Bacteria; phylum Verrucomicrobiota; class Verrucomicrobiia; order Chthoniobacterales; family Chthoniobacteraceae; genus Chthoniobacter. The sequence goes on along the minus strand of JBBQYR010000025.1, from coordinate 33,999 downwards.
ATGCGAATCTTTGCGGCGTAGTATTCCTTGATCGAGGGATAGCGATCGAGGTGATCGGGCGCGAAACCCAGCCAGACCGAGGTTTGCGCGTGAAACCGGCGGACGGTCTCGAGCTGAAATGAACTGATCTCCAGCGTCATCACGTCGAGGTTCTTGCTCTCCCGAACGCGGGCGGAAAAAGCCGGGCCAATGTTTCCGGCCGCGAGTGTTTTCACCCCGCAGGCGTTGAGCATTTTTTCCACGAGCTGCGTGGTCGTCGTCTTTCCGTTCGTTCCCGTGATGCCGATGATCGGGCACGCGCACATCTCATAGGCGAGTTCGAGTTCGCCGATCATCTCGATGCGGCGCTTGATGAAATTCTGGACCAGCGGGACGGTCGGGTCGATGCCAGGGCTGAGAATCACCGCGTCGTAACGCCCGTGCAGGCTTTCGTGTTCAGCCGCGAGGCCCGCGATGAGGCGGATGCCTTGCGTGCCGAGCACTTCGATTTTTTTGCGCAGCTTATTCTCTTCGGCGGTATCGAGGACGGTGATCACAGCTCCCTCCTGACGAAGCAAAATGGCCGCGGATTCACCGCTTTCTCCTGCCCCGAGCACGGCAATGGACTGGTTGGCGTAAGACACATTCAACGAAGTTTGAGGGTGGCGAGACCGAGGAAGGCAAACATGATCGAGAGGATCCAAAAGCGGACGATGACGGTGTTTTCCTTCCAACCCTTGAGCTCGAAGTGATGGTGCAACGGCGACATGAGGAAGATGCGTCGGCCTTCGCCGTAGCGCTTTTTGGTGATCTTGAACCACGACCGCTGAAGCAGCACCGAAAGGGCCTCAATAACAAACACCCCGCCGACGACGACGAGCAGCATCTCCTGTTTCGTGCAGATCGCCACGACGCCGAGCATGCCGCCGATCGCGAGCGATCCGGTGTCGCCCATGAAAACTTTTGCCGGATGGCAATTGAACCACAGGAAACCAAACGACGCGCCGACAAGCGCCATGCAGATGATGGTCAGTTCACCAGCGAACGGATAAAACGGAATCTGCAGATACGAAGCGATCTTCACGTGGCCGCAGACGTAGGAAAGGATGGCGTAGGCGAAAGCGGCGGTGCAGGTACAACCCGCCGCCAAACCGTCGAGGCCGTCGGTGAGGTTCACGGCATTCGAGGCGCCGATGATGACCACGGCAAAGAAACCCAGCGTTCCGATCGTGCCCAGATTGGCGATGAGCGGATCCTTGTAAAATGGGACGTAGAGGGAGCGGGACTGCACCTCGACAGCCGGATTCAACAAAAAGAATCCGGTCACGATCACCGCGAGGATACCCTGCGCCACCAGCTTCGTGCGCTCGCTTACACCCGCGGAGTTCTTCTTGCTGACCTTGAGATAGTCATCCCAGAAGCCGAGCCCGCCGCAGTAGAGCAGCGTGAAGATGACCATCCACACCGCGATGTTATCCGGCCGCGCCCAGACCAGCGACGAGAGGATGACCGCGCCGAGCATCAGCACGCCGCCCATCGTCGGCGTGCCCGCCTTGGCACCGTGCAGTTCGAAAAGTTTGTTGACCTCTTCCTTGGTCCGAATCGGCTGGCCGAGCTTGAGGGAGATGAGGCGGCGGATGACCCAGTTCCCGCACATCAACGAAAGCAGAAACGCCGTGATCGCCGCGCCGAGCGCGCGCAGCGTGATGTATTGGAAGACGTTGAAGGCGCGGAAGAACTCCTGATCGGGAAAGACCTGCGTCAGCTTGTGGAGGTAGTACATCATGACGCGAGCAGGCCCTCCACGATGCGCTCCATGCGGGAAGAGCGGCTGCCTTTGATCAAAACGAGATCACCCGCGCGGGCCATGTCGCGCAGGACCTTGGTCGCTTCCTCCGTCGAATCGACGCGCACTACTTTCTCAACGCCACCACGCCAGGCCGCTTCGGTGATCCATTCGGACTCCGCTCCGACGCCGATCACGCCATCGATGTGCGCCTGCGCGGCGACTTCGCCGACGAGACGATGGCCGCGCTCGGCTTCGACACCCAGTTCGCCCATGCGCCCGAGCACCGCGATGCGCCGGCCCACCGCCGGCATACTGGCCAGCGTGCGCAGCGCCGCCGCGACGGAATCGGGGTTGGCGTTGTAGGTGTCGTCGATGACCTGAATGCCGCGGATTACCTTCTGCTCCAGCCGGCCCTTGGTCAGGCGCAGTTGGGTCAATCCAAGCGCGCATTCTTCGAGAGATAAGCCGAAGACCCGGCCAGCCGCGACGGCGAGCACGGCGTTGCGAACCATGTGTTCACCCGGCACGGCGAGCGCGGCTTCCGCGGATTTGCCGTCGGCATGGATCAAAAATTTCGTTCCTCCGAAATGCGGCCGCAGATCGCTGGCGAAGACTTCTCCCTTGCCGATTCCGGCCAACACCACGTCGGCTTTCGTGCGACCGGCGATCGAATCCGAAAAATCGTCGTGCGCACTCAGGATGAGCGTGCCGCTTGGCGGCAACGCTTCGGCCAGCATGCCTTTTTCCAAAGCAATCGCCTCACGGCTGCCCATGTACTCGATGTGCGCCATTCCGATGTTAGTGATGATGCCGATTTCCGGCATGGCGAGCGCGGCGAGCGGTTCGATCTCACCCGGATGGTTCATGCCCATCTCGAAGACTCCCACCTGATCCGAACTGCGGGCGCGAAGCAGCGTGATCGGCAGGCCGATGTGGTTGTTGAGATTGCCTTCGGTTTTCGTGACCTGAAAATTTCCGCCGAGCACCGCCGCCGTCAGGTCCTTGGTACTGGTCTTGCCGTTGCTGCCGGTCAGACCGATCACTTGCAGGGAGAGGCTCCGGCGGTAGTTGGCGGAGAGTTGTTGCAGCGCCCGCAGCGTGTCCTCCACGAGGACCACGGCAAAACCCGGCGGGAGTTCCGCGGGAAACTCTTCCACGATCGCCCCCGCAGCACCGCGTTTGGCGGCCTCAGCGACGAAGGTGTGCGCGTCGAATTTTTCTCCGCGCAATGCCACGAAAAGATCACCGGCCTTGAGCGCACGCGAATCCGTACACACGACGGAAACCGCGCCCAACGGATCACCCGCAGCCAGCTTTCCTCCCGTCCACAGCGCGATCTTTTCGAGGGTCGTTAAATCCATACGGTTATTGCTCTACGCGCTTGGCTTCGAGGGCTTCGCGCGCGACCGCCGCGTCGTCGAAGGGTGCCGTATGATCGGCGAATTCCTGGTAGGTTTCGTGGCCCTTGCCAGCGATGAGAATGATGTCTCGCGGCTGGGCCATAGCCACCGCCTTGAAGATGGCTTCACGCCGATCCGGAATGATTTCGAAATTACCGCGCTTCATGCCGGGTTTGATGTCTTCGATGATCGCGAGCGGATCTTCCTTGCGCGGATTGTCGGAGGTCACGATGCCGTGATCGGCGTGCTGATCGACGACCGCACCCATCCGTGGACGCTTGGTCTTGTCGCGATTGCCGCCGCACCCGAAGACGACGATCAATCGGCCAGGATTCAGTTCACGACAGGTTTTGATGACGTTGAGGAGCGCGTCGTCGGTGTGCGCGTAGTCCACAAAAATGCGGAACTGCCGCTGCGCCGGCACGGCTTCGAGCCGGCCAGGGACCGCCGTGGCATTGGCCAGGGCGAGCACGCCGCTGCGCACGTCCACGCCCATGACATTCGCGGCGGCGAGGGCGGCGAGGGAGTTATAGACATTGAACTGACCGATGAGCGGCAGGCGCACCAGGTAGCTGCGGCCACCCGCGTCGAGTTGGTAGCTGGTTCCGTGAAAGTCGATGCGGACATTGCTGGCGCGGAAGTCGGCGTGAACACCAACGCCGTAGGTCACGACTGGGACTTCCTTGGCGAAACGCTGCGCGAGCATCGCGCCGTAACGGTCATCGAGATTGATCACCGCCTGGCCCTTCTTCTTCGTCTGCTGCGTCAGCCCGCTGAAGAGCCGCGTCTTGGCCTCGAAGTAGGCCTCCATCGTCTTGTGATAGTCGAGGTGGTCCTGCGTAAGATTGGTGAAGACCGCGGCATCAAACTCCACGCCGCGCACCCGCGCTTGCATGAGCGCGTGGGAAGAAACTTCCATCACCGCGGCTTTGCAGCCCGCGGAGCGCATCTGCCAGAGCAGGTCGTGGAGGTCGAGCGACTCGGGGGTTGTCCGCGACGCCGGCAGAATCCGATCACCAACTTCATAGCGCACCGTGCCGATCAAACCGCACCGCAGCAGCACCGCCTCGCAGATGTGCTTGATCAGGAAAGCGGTGGTCGTCTTGCCATTCGTGCCGGTGACACCGGCGATCTTCAAAGCGCGGGCCGGATGCTGGAAATAGGCGGCCCCGAGATCCGCGAGAGCGTTGCGAGCATCGGCAACAGTGATGTTTGTCGCCCGCGTTTTGAGTTCCGCGTCCTCACTCACCACGGCCTCCGCTCCAGCCGCGACGGCCTTCTCGACGAAGGCGGCGCCATCCACCTTTTCGCCCTTGAGCGCGATAAAGAGAGTGCCGGGTTTGACACGGCGGGAGTCATACGTGATCGCCGTGATCTCGCGGTCCAGCGACCCTTCGGTCTTGATCGTCGCGATTTGAGAAATGAGGGCGGAGAGTTTCATCGGTCGCGAGAGTTCTGACCGGCCATAATGCTGCCCGTCGGCTCCTCGGGCGAGGGAACCAAGCCGAGATAACGCGCCGCTTTTTCGCCAATGCGCGAGAAGACCGGCGCGGCCACGAGGCCGCCGTAATTTTGTCCGGGCTTGGCCTGCGCTTCATCGAAGAGGACGAGGGCAACAAAAGCGGGATCTTCCGCGGGCATGAAACCGAGGAACGAAACCACGTATTTTTCGTGCGAAGGCAGGCGTGTCTTTTCGTCGTATTTCTGCGCCGTGCCAGTTTTCCCGGCGACTTTGAATCCCGCGACCCGGGCCAGCGCTGCAGTGCCTTTGGGGCTAACAACGTCCACGAGTGCGTTCCGCACCGCGTTGGTGGCATCCTGACTGGCGACTCGGCGAATTTCCTGCGGCGCGAAGTGTGTGATCACGTGACCTTCCTCATCGAGGATGTCTTGCACGATTTGGGGCATCATGAGTTGACCGCCATTGGCAATGACGCACATCGCCGAAGCGACCTGCAACGGCGTGGCGGCGACTTCCTGACCCATCGGCATGCGGGTGATGGAAATTTTGCTCCAGCGATGCGGCGGGTGAACGATCCCGCTGATCTCACCCGGAAGACTGACCCCGCTGCGTTCGCCGAAACCGAAGCGGCGGACATACTCGTAAAATTTCTGGTCGCCGAGTTGGATGGCCAGCTTCGCCACCCCGATGTTGCTCGATTTGACGAGGATGTCATTCACGCTCAAGTCCGCGTACGGGTGATGATCGCGCAGCTTGCACGAAGCCATGAAGCCGTTCTCGCAGTTAATCATCGTTGTCGGACGCACGATCCGCTCGGTGAGCGCCGCGGCAGCGGTCACGATCTTGAACGTCGAACCAGGTTCGACCATGTCGGAGAGCGCGCGGTTGCGGCGATAGTCGAGCGGGACTTTGTCCTGCACGTTGAGATTGAAATTCGGGCGGTTGGCCATCGCAAGGATCCCCCCGGTCTTCGGATTCATCAGGATCACCGTGGCGCTCTTCGGGCGAAACTGCTTGATGGCCGCATCGAGTTCCTGCTCGACGATATTCTGCAATCCCATGTCGATCGTCAGGCGGAGGTTGCAACCGTTACGCGCCTCTTTTTCCTGCCCGCGATAAGGCACGATTTCTTTGCCGGTCCGATCACGCTCGGTGTAGCGGAAGCCGTCGTGCCCGCGGAGAAACTGCTCCATCGTTTTTTCGACGCCATCGACTCCGACGTTCTCGCCGTTCACATAGCCGAGCACGTGGCAAAGCATGTGACCGTTGGGATAGACACGAGTCGTTTCCTGCTCGAAGAATACGCCACGCATTTTCCGCTCGGCGAGCTGCTCCTGAATTCCGGAGACGACGCTCTCAGCCACGTCTTTTTTCAGGACGATGTAAGGCACGGGCACGTTCTTTTTATGCGTCTTCGAGTAAACCTCGCGGGACACCTTCTCGAGCACCAACGACCGCTCCATTCCGAGCGCGGGAGCCAGCACATCAGCCAAAGCCTCACGATCCTTGATCAGCGTGCCGTCGGCGATCACCGTGCGGACCGGCTCATTCTGCGCAAGCGGTTCGCCGTGGACGTCCTGAATCACCCCGCGTCTCGCGTAGATCGTCTGGCGGTTGACATGCGTCTCCGCCGCGCGCGCCGCATATTCGTCATGCTGCGTGACTTGCAGTTGCACGAGGCGGAATGAAAACGCGGTGTAGCAGCTCGCCAGCAGGCAGCAGGTCGTCAGCGCGCGCGTTCGGGCGGTGCGGTTCACTCGTTGCCTCCCTGGTTAGAAATCGACCGCAGCTCGCCCTTGTTCTGCGGCGCGGCACCGTTGCTGAGGACGACGATGTGCTCATTGGTGATCGGCACGAGCTTGATGAACCCGGTGTCGAAACGCTCCTGGAGCTTCGCCGTCGAAGAAAGCTGGCTGATCTTGCTGAGGGCGACCTCGTTTTTATTGCGCAAGTCGGCAAGCTCGCGCTCGAGCATCTTAATCTCCGTGCCGGTGGTGTAGAGCTGGTTTTTTGTCCAGACGTAACCCAGCCCACCGACGCAGGCGATGATGCCCACGAAGGCCCAAGTAACGAACGAGGCGATCGGGATGGCGTTGGCGTGGCGGCGGCGATTAGTGGACATGGGGGATCCTTTCGACGACGCGGAGTTTCGCGCTGCGAGAGCGCGCATTGGCCCGTTGCTCGGCGTCGCTGGCGATGGCGGGCTTGCCGGTGATGGCTTTGAAAACGTGCAGGGGATTTGGCCGCGCCGCGGGCCACTCGGGGCGGTCGATAAATTCGGCGGTGCGCTCCTTGAAGAAGACTTTGACGATGCGGTCTTCGAGCGAGTGAAAGGTGATCACGGCCATGCGTCCGCCGGGTGCGAGCAGGCGGGTGAACTGCTCCAGCCCGGCAGCCAGCGCGTCGAGTTCGCGATTCACGGCGATGCGCAGTGCTTGAAAGATGCGCGTCGCGGGATGCGTACGACCGCGCCGGGGCACGACACTCTCGACGGCATCCGCGAGTTGCAAGGTGGTCGTGAACGGCTGCACCAGCCGCTCGCGCGTGAGCTTCGCGGCAATCTTGCGGGCCGCCGGCTCCTCGCCGTAAGTGCGAAAAATTCTCTCGAGTTGCTCACCGCTCATGGTATTCACGAGATCCGCTGCGCTGATCGGATTCGAGGGGTCCATGCGCATGTCGAGGGGACCTTGGCGCATGAAGCTGAAGCCACGCTCCGCAGCGTCGAGTTGGCGTGAAGAAACACCGAGATCCAGCAACACGCCGTCGATCGTGGTGATGCCGAGCTTCTTCAACGCCGCTTCCGCTTCGGCAAAGGTGCTCCGCACGGGCGTGAATCGATCACCAAACCGCGCCAACTTCGCGCTCGCGAAAGCCAGCGCCTCAGGATCGTGATCCAGCCCGATCACCGTCGCGCCCGCTTCCAGCAAAGCCTCCGTGTGACCACCGCCACCGAGCGTTCCGTCCACGATCAGTCGGCCCGGTGCGGGCGCGAGTGCCTGGACCGTTTCGGCGAGCAGCACCGACTCGTGGTATTCGTAAGCGCGAGGTTTCACAGTTTTTCGCCGGGCTTTCGCCTTCGGTTTTTTCGGAAGATCGAGGCACGCGATCATAGGCCAAGGTCGGGCAGGAGCGCGTCGGCCACCGCTTTCGTGTCGGCCCGCGAGGCCTCCCACGCAACGGTGTTCCAGATTTCAAAAGTATCGATCGCCCCCGAGAGCGTGATTTCGCCGGCCAGCTTGAGCTGGGCGCAAAACTCCTCGGGCAGCGAGAGCCGGCCGTTTTTATCAAGCGTCACTTGGTGGCCCAGCGAGCCAATGCGGCGGAGGATGACGGCCCGCTGCGCACCGGGGAGCGCGGCTGCTTCCGCGCGGATCCGATCGAGGTCCGCGCGCGGGCGAACGGTGAGACAAGGGCTCGTGGAACTCGGGATGAGAAAAAGCTCAGCCTCCTCGGCGGAGCGCCAGGCTGCAGGAATCGTCAGCCGATTCTTGCCGTCCAACGCGTGCCGGAACTCGCCCATATAAACAGGCGCAGCAGAGTTCGGTTTGATGGTGGCCATGACGGTTCAATTTGGGCAAGTCTCCCAATTCGCTCCAAATCGGCCCTATTTCTCCCAAATCACTCCATCTTTGTCCAAACCTTTTCCGAAATTTTTTACGGGTTCGCTTCGCGCCCGGCATGGACCGAGCGCAAAACGTTAGCGCGCAGCGAATTCGGGCTGCCCGGAGTCTTCCAAAAAATTACCGGCACAGAGCTTCGCATACGCCCCACCGAGCGCGAATAATTCCTCGTGGGTGCCTCGCTCGACGATTCGACCGTGGTCCATCACGAGGATCTGGTCGGCATGGCGAACGGTCGAAAGACGATGCGCGATCACGAAGCTGGTGCGGCCTTCCATCAAGCGGTCGAGCGCACCTTGGATCAGTCGCTCCGTGCGATTATCCACGCTCGCCGTCGCTTCATCGAGCACGAGGATCGGCGGATCTTTGAGCAGCGCCCGCGCGATCGAAACGCGCTGTTTTTCGCCCACGCTGAGTTTCACGCCTCGCTCGCCAACCACGGTGCCAAGCCCCTCCGGAAGCCGCTCGACAAATTCCCGAGCATTTGCCGCCTCGAGCACCCGCCACAACTCCTCATCAGTCGCCGTCGGTTTGCCGAGGCGCAGGTTGTCGCGGATCGAGCCGTTGAAAAGAAAGCTCTCCTGCGTGACCATGCCGACCGCGGACCGGAGCGCGCTTTTCGAGAAATCGCGGAGCGGCTTGCCATCGATGAGTATTTCACCCGAGTCGAACTCGTAGAACCGCGTCAGCAAATGGACGAGCGTCGATTTGCCCGCGCCGGTGTGGCCGACGAGCGCGACGGTTTCGCCGGGGCGCGCGTGCAGGTTCACGTGATGCAACACCGGCAATTCTTCGGAATACGCGAAGCTCACATCTTGAAAGCGCACGTCGCCTTCGACCGCGGCACTCTCCTCGTATTCCACGCGTCCGGGCTCGGCCGGTGTGTCGAGAATCTCGAATACACGTTCACCCGCGGCGCGCCCCGATTGCACGATTTGATTGAGCGAATGCAGCTTCGCGATCGGCTCGTAAAGCGCGCCGACGAGCCACAGGAAAGCGACGAGATCACCGACGCTCATTTCCCCGCGCAGCACCGCGCGCCCACCAAAGCCGATGACCAGCACCGCCCCACACGCGCCGAGGAAACTCATCGCCGGATTGTACATCGCCCACACGCGCATCACCGTCAGCGTCGCAGTGCGCAGGTCGTTGCTCGTGGCGTTGAAGCGGTCGTGCTCCTCGCGCTCGCGAACGTAAGTCTTGATCTGGCGAATGCCGGCGAGGTTGTCGTGCAGGAGCGAGTTCATCGCCGATGAAGCTTTGCGCTGGAGCCGATAGCGGCGCGGCGCCGTGAGCGTGTAAGCCATCGCGCCCGCCGCGAGCAGCGGCACCGGGATGAGCGCGAGCCAGGTTAGCCACGGCAGGTAAAGGAAGAGCATCGCCGCGACGACGGCGATCTGCAGGACCGCGATCACGCCCTGCTCGATGCCATCGATGAGCACGCGCTCCACCGCCGTCACGTCTTCGAGCAGGCGCGTCATGATATCGCCGGTCGAGCGGTTATCGAACCACGTCAGCGGCAACTGCTGGATGTGCGCGTAGAGGTCGCTCCGCAAGTCGAAGATCACCTTTTGCTCGAAGGTGTTGTTCAGAACGATCCGCACCGCATTGAAAATATCCCGCGCCAGAAACGCGCCCGCAGCCAGGAGCACCAAGGGCAGCAATCGATCGCCACGCCCGTGGCTGACATCATCGATGATGACCTGCGTGACTTTCGGGAAGACGATGACTAGCAGCGTCCCGAGCACCGCACACGCGAGCATGCCCGCCGCCATGCCGGGATATCGGCGGACGTAGGAAAAAACGCGCAGGGTGGTCTTCATCGAAAGACCCGCACCATCGCGGCACTCGACCGCGAGTCAAACAGGTCGCTCAACCCAGCGCTTCAAACTGGCTCAGCAGCTTGAAGCTTTCGTAGCGCTCATTGATGTCGGCTTGCGTCAAGGTGCGCAGGCGCTCCAGCGAGAAGGCCTCGACATTGAAGCTCGCGAGCACGCTGCCGAAGACGACCGCCTTGCGCAGCGACTCAAAGGTGACCTTGCCGTGATCCTGCGCCGCGAGATAACCCGCCAGGCCGCCGGCGAATGTATCGCCCGCGCCCGTCGGATCGTGGATGTCTTCCAGCGGATAAGCGCCACAGCTAAAGAATTGTCCCTCGGGCCCGAAGAGCAGCGCGCCGTGTTCGCCTTTTTTGATGACGACATAACCCGGGCCCCACGCGCGGATCTTCGCGCCCGCTTTGATCAAGCTCGTTTCCTTCGTCAGCAGCCGCGCCTCACCGTCATTCAGAATGAGCATGTCCACCCGCGGGAGCAGGCGCATCACTTCGTCGGGCGTGCTGTTGATCCACAGATCCATCGTGTCGGCGACGACGAAGCGCGGCCGCTGCATCTGGTCGAGCACATGGTGCTGGAGCGACGGGTGGATGTTGCCGAGCAAAACGTAAGGCGTCGCCTCGTAACCCGGCGGCAGCTTCGGCTCGAAATTCTCGAAGACGTTCAGCGCGATGCTGCGGGTCTCGCGAGTGTTGAGATCCCACATGTATTCGCCCGACCAGCGGAAGGTCTTGCCCTCGACGATTTGCAAACCGGCGAGGTCGATCTTGCACGAGCGGAGATAGTCGATATGCGCCGTCGGAAAGTCCGTGCCCACGATGCCGACGAGATTGACCGGGGCGAAAAAGCTGGCCGCGACCGCCGCGTAGGATGTCGAGCCGCCGAGCAGATCGGTGTGCTCTTCGATGGGAGTCTTGACGGTATCGAGCGCGATGGAACCAACAACGAGGACGGACATGAGATTGGTAAAAATTCGGGACTAGAGCTTCATCCGGTGATCGATGAGATCAGCGAGCAGGCCGATGAAGAGCATTTGCAGACCGGTGAGCGCGAGCACGATGCCGAACAGGCCGAGATGGCCCTGCCCGGTGTAGTCGATCGTCCCCTTGATGATCCCGCCGAGAATCAGCACCAGCGCCGGCGGAACGAAGACGTTCAGCGGCTTGAAGTAGGCGCAGATGCGGATGATCAGGATCGTGAAATTCGTGAAGTCGCGAATCGGCTTGATCGAAGATTTGCCGACGCGGCGGTGATAATTGATCGGGACGAACTTCACCTTGTAGTGGTTCGTGAGCATCGCGAGCGTGATCGTCGTGGTGAACGAAAAGCCGTCCGGGTAGAGCGAGAGGAAACGCAGCGCCACGTCCTTGCGGAACACGCGGAAGCCGGAGTTGAGGTCGGGAATTTTCCTCTGGCTGAGATATTCGGCGAGGCGGGTGATGATCCACTTGCCCGGCTTGCGCAGCGGCGGGACTTTCACGATCGCGCCGGTGCGGGCGCCCACGATCATCGCGTAATTCATCGCGTCTTCGAGCAGGCGCGGCGTGTCTTCGAGCGGATAAGTGCCGTCGGCATCCGCGATCATGATGAACTCATGCTTCGCAGCCTGCAGGCCGTCCTTCAATCCCGAGCCGTAGCCCGTATTGATCTCATGCTCGATGAGTGTGACGGGCAGCGTCCGCGCGATTTCGCCGGTGCGATCCTTCGAGCCGTCGTTGATAACGATGATCTCGAGGTCGCGCACGCAACTCGCGTGTTTGCGGATGGCTTCGACGGTGCTGGCGATGGATTCCTCCTCGTTGTAGGCAGGGATGAGCACCGAAAGACCGATGTCAAAAGTCTTGGTGGCGGTTTCGGGCGTGGAGGTAGTCGTGGCGTCGGTCACTGGGTCGGATCCTTTCGAGGGGCGACTGTGGTAGGCGAAGCCGGGGGAGGCGTCAAGCCGCCCGCCAGTCTGAGCAACGCCATCCAGGCCAGCAGAAGCGCGCCGAAGAGCGACCAAAACATGATCGGCACGAGCGGCATGAGGTAGCGCTCGAGCGGGCGGCCGACCGTGGAGAGCAGCGCCATATTCGAGAACCAGAGCGCCGCCGCTCCGAGGAAAAAGTAGCGCGTCGGGCCGCGGGTGAAGCCAATGAGCAGCGGCAGGGCGAGCGTCGTGAAAAGCACCGGGTAACCTTGAAAAAGCCACGCGCGGCTCAGGCAGCTATGGAAAAAGCGGAACGGATCGCTGTCGCTGCGCGCGGCGAGAATCGCGTCCATGGCGTCGTCTTCCATCGTCGCGTGCAGCTCGCGCTGGCGCTTGAGTTCGCGCAGACTTTTGCGGGCATCGACGACCTGCTTGTCGCTGGGAAATTCGTTTTTCACACCTGCCCGCAAGTGCAGTTGCACGAGATCGTTGCGGATCTGCGCGGCAAAGGCGCCCGGCTGATCGCGCACGGCTTCGACCGCGAGCCGCCGACAAAGCCGGTCCAGATCGACGAGCGAGTCGCCGCGATTGCGGAGCGCGTCCCACAGGTGCGGCACGGCGGTGCGCTTGATGAGGATGTTGTTGTCGAGCTTCGGCAGGCGTCGGTAGTCCTCGATGTCCTGGCGGATCAGATCCTTGAGGTCGGGCTCGATCCCGCCGTCGAGCTTGGTCCACTGCCCAGTGCGGCCAAAGAAAAGGATGCCCGCCTGCGGTTCGGGCGGCGCGACGCGGCTGGCGTTCGCTTCGTGAAGCTTCAGCGCCGCAGTCGGCAGCGCGAATCCGGCGACGATCACCGCGAGGCGCAGCAAGCGCGGAGCCCAGCCGGCCTTGGAAAAAAGGAGCACGCCGAGCGCGATCACCAGCGGGAAGACGACGTAAACATTCTTCGTCATGCCGAGAACCGCCGCCGCCAGCGCCGAGACGAAGAACCAGATGAGACGATCCGTTTTCAGCGCCAGCGCCCATGCGCCGAGGGCGAAGGCGGAGAAGACGAAGAGCAGCGTTTCATTCCGGATGAGGTGCCCGAGATGCAGCGGCAGGCCGTAAAACGCGAGCGCGAGGCCGCAGAAAAAAAGCGGCACGACCGCGACACGACCCGCGCAGTAGCGCGTGACCGCCAGGATCGAGAGGATGGAGATGGCGCCAAGCGTGTGTTGCAGCCAGATCACGCCTTTTACCGCACCGAAGAGCTTCAGCGCGGCGGCGATGAGCAGCGTGTAGGTCGGTCCCCGGCGGCCGTCGAAAAGCATCTCGTTGCCATCCAGCCAGCGGAACGCGGAGTGCGCGTATGAATTGCCATCGTCCGACCAGAAATACGCGGGCAGCAGGTGCCAGAGGTAAAGCCGGATGCCCGCGACCGCGCTCACCAGCAGCACCCAAAGCGTGACCTCCAGCGCGAGCGGCGGATGGCCCAGGAAAGCGGCGGCGCGAGTGAGGGCGGGTGGAAGTTTGCGGGAAAACATGACGGGGCGCGCGTTCCTAACCCTGCCCGGGTTCAGCGGGCGGTTCCGCAGCCGCGGGCGTTTTCACGCGCCAGACGAGCCCCAGCACCCAATCCAAACCAAGCGCGACGAAAACGATGCCGATCCAATCCACCGGCTGAAGGTAACGCGCCACGGTGTCGCCGACCGAAAAGATGATGCCGAGGTAAATGAGCAGCGAAAGCCAGAGCGGCGAAGTCAGCCGCCAGCGCGACGGGCGCAGGCAAGTCATCAACCCGAGCAACGCAAGCAGGCCGAACCACGCCGGCTCCAACCAGCGGCGGCTGTTCTCGCCTTCGATGGTGCGCGTCCAGACAAAGGTCTTCGTGAACTTCAGCAGATACGGCTCGTACCACGCGCGGCGTTCCTGCCGTTCGGCGACCAGCGCGCGGTAAGCCTCGCGGTCGCGTTCGTAGAGCAGCTCCATTTCCTTCGGACGCTTCTCCCAGCGCTCGCGGTTGTTCGACTCCTGCTCGCGCCAAAAGTCCTGCGGGATCAGCCGGTCGCCCGCATTGTCGTCGCTCAAGACCATGCCCATCTTGAGTAGCACGAGGCGGGAATACGTGACCGGCGAACTGAAGATTCCTTCCATCGCGAGACCGCGCGCGACCTTGGAAAACTCCGCCCGATCCTCGCGCAGCTTCGTCCAGACAGGCCCGAGCCGGCGGTCGCCCTTCGATTCGGCGAGCATCTTTTTGTACTGCCCCTGCCGCCACGGGTATTGCGAAAGATCGCCGAGGGCTTCCTCGATGTAGGGCTTCAAGGCGGCACGATACTCCGCCCATTTCGCGCCCTCGGTCTTCACCACGGGCAGCGCCGAACTCAGCAGCAGCCACGCGCCTTGCTCCGAGCTGCCCGAGCTCAGCATCACGACGATCGACGCGCCTGCCGCGAGGATGTTCTTGAAGTGCCAGCGCCACGGCCAGCCGACGATGAGCACCGCGGCGGCCAGCAACGCGAGCCAGATCGGTCGGCCGTGCGGTTTCACGGCGACGATCGCGGTCGTGGCGATGAGGAACCAGAACAGCCGATCGCGTCGCCGCAAACTGCCCGCGGGCAGCGTGAGCGCGATCGCCAGCACCACCATCGCGAGGAGCAGCGCCTCGGCGATCACCTCGTGCTCGTGCCAGAGCATGCGTGGCCAGAATGCGGCGAGCGTCGTCACCAGCGGCACCCAAATTTTCGGGCGTTGCGTGAGCTGCATCGTGATCCAGCCGATGCCAAAGATCGTCGCCAGGCCGAGTGCGTGCTGGGCCACGGCGATGATCTGCAAAGTCCCGCCCGGCAGCGCCGGCGTGGGCATGAGGAGCAGCGGATAAATCCATCGACGCTTCGACCCCAGCTCGAAGTCGCCCTCCGTCCATAGCTTGGCGGTAGTCTGGAAGTAGGAATTGCTGTCCGAGCCGTAGTAGGCCTCGGGCAGGGTAAAGAGCACCGACAGCCGCAGCGCCGCGCCGAGGATCAACGCCGGGAGGCACAACCACAGACAGGTCCGCAGCGACGGGATCGCGGACGGGGCTGGAGCGGGGCTGGGCGCAGACATAGGGAGGGTGAGTGAAGCGGAGGACGCAAAGGATTCAAGCCATTCGGTCAGCCGCCACCGCACAGCCCAGCCTTGACAGCCAGCGACATATCACGGCCTTGATGCGGCGAGCGTGGTCCCCGATCCGCTCGGTCCGTCCCCACTTTTAACCGCCCAAAACCCGATCCGGATGACCCCATCCACCCACCCCGCGCCCCTGCCCCGCGCTTGGGAAGTTTTCCTCTACACCCTGCCCGCGCTGCTCGTCGGGCTGGCCCTGCGGGTCGTGCTCTGCGCGTCGATGCCGCTCGCGTTCTTCAGCCCGGACACCAACGAATTTCTCGAAGGGCGCCTTTTCGGCGGCAGCCGGACCTTCCTGCCGAAGCTCATCTACCAACTGCCTTCCGCGCTCGATCTCCCCTTCCTGCCGACGGTCGCGATCGTCCAGCACACGCTCGGGCTGATCGGGATCTTTGCGGCAGGTTGGCTGAGCGTGCTCTGGCTTCGCGCGTGGCGGTGGTGGGTCATCCCCTTCACGATGCTTCTCGCGGTGCATCCGGCGCTGCTGTGGTACGAGCACTTCGCGCTGCCGGATTCCATTTTCATCGTGACGCTGATCGTCGCGTGCGTCGCCGCCGGCTTCTTCTTTCGGCAAAAAATACTGCCTCGCTGGTCCTGCTCTTCGCCGCCCTCAGCCTCGTCGCCGGAGCGCGGCAGGAAGGTTTCATCTTCCTCTTCTTCGGCCTCGCGCTGGTCGTCCGCGTGTACTGGGGAAACTGGTCGCGTTTTCGGATCATCGTGCCGCTCGTGGCGGTGCTCGCCGTCGTCGGCGCGAAGCTCACAAAGACGAACCAGGGCGGCTACATGCTCGTCACCTCGCTCATCCAGTGGGCGCCCGACCGGCTCACCACCGAGCCGGCGATTTCCCCGCGTATCGCCGGGCTGCGCGAGCGCTTCCGCACGCAGTGGCCGGCGTATCCCGACGACCACAATATGTCCCGCAAGATCATCGTCGGCGAAACCGATGCGTATCTCGTGCAGGAGCGCGGCCTCGATCCGAAACGCGTCCGCGACCTGAGCGATGCGCTGTGCAAGCGGATCGCCGTGGAGATCGCGCTGCGCAATCTCTGGCGGCTGCCGGGGCTCGCTTTCAACAAGTTCCGCGCGATGCACCTCGAGGCGCTCTCGCCCGACTTCGGCCCGGCCTGGGCACACGACAAACACCTCACGGTCCTCTTCGGAAAACCCGACGGCAATCTGCCGAAGGAGCACAAGCTGATGAAGTTTTACCTCGGACAGGAATACGCCTCGCGCCCCGAGTTGCAGAGCGCGCTGCCGAAGATCTACCGCATCCTGCCGGACGACTGGCTGAGCCGATTCCACGAGCGCTACTTCGCGATCGAATACCGTCCGACGCTGCTTCCAGGCAAAGACGTCGGGCGCCAGTTTCTCCCCGGATTGCCGCTGCTTTATTTCCTCGCCGCGGCGGGATTTGCCGCGGTGTTTTTCCGTGCTGGGCGCACCATCTCGGACCAGCAGCTCTGGATTCTCACGCTGCTTTTCCAGGCGTTCGTCGTCTTTCTCACCGGCAGCGTGCGCTCCCGTTACCGGCTCAGCTTTGAACCTTGGTTCCTGCTCGGCGCGTTCTGCTTTCTCGATTTCGTCGTCTACTGGTTGCGCAGCATCCTTTCTCGCAAACCCGCGCCGCAAGAGCCGTGAACGCGCGCTTACGAATTCGCCGCCGGCTTCGGCGCGCCGGCTTCCGCGGGCGCCTGCGGATAGACCCAGTAGTGGTAGAGCCCGAACTTGAAGAACGCGATGAAGACCTGCACCGCGGCGATGATCGCCTCCGGCCAGCGCGGGAAAATGCCCTGCAGGGTCACGACCAGCGCGTAGTTCAGGCCGTTGGCCACGATCAAGCAGGTCGCCTGTTTCCACGCCGCGTCGGTCCAGTGTTTGTCGCTTTTGAAACCGACGAAGTAGTTCCAGAGGAAGAGCAGGACATTGATGATCGCCAGGCTCAATCCGTAGGCGACAAAGCGGTTCCAGCCGAAGTAGGTAGAGAACAGCCGGAACAATCCGGCATTGATGGCGATGCTCAGCACGCCGCCGATTCCGAACCAAAACAGACGTGCGAAGAACGATTTCGACAATTTCAATGGACCCGTGCTCTACCGTGAAGTCCCCGGCGCCCGCAAGCATCCACTGACCGCACGGCTCCCCGCCCTCTCGTGACCGCATCCACCGATCCCTCTCCCGCTCCCACCCGCGCGCCGCTCAGTGCGTGGTTCATGGCCGTCGCACTTTTCGCCTTCAGCCTCTTCCTGAATACCCGGAACAACGACTTCCCGTTCAGCTATCACCCCGACGAAGGCGGCAAGACCATCCAGGTGATCCAATACATGCGGAACTATCACCATCCGCTGCTCATGCTCTCCGCGACCGACATCATCTCGCGCGTCGCTTTCATCCCGCGTGAGTCGCAGCCCATCGTGGAAACTGGGCGCGGGGTTTCCGCGGCGTTTGCGGCCGGGGCGGTCGTGGCGCTGGCCCTCATCGCGCGGCTGCGCTACGGCACGGTGGCGGGCTGGGGCGCGGGGTTTGCGGTCGCGCTGCAGGTCGATCTTTTTGAAACGGCGCACTACATGAAGGAAGACCCGGCGTTGCTCTTCGGCCTCGCCGTGAGCCTGCTCGCCGCGCAGGTCTGGTGGATGCAGCCGAGCGCCCGAACGCTACGCTGGCTGGGCATTGCGTGCGGCATCGCGACCGCCGGCAAATACCTCGGCATCGTGTCGCTCGCCTTTGCTGTGCCGCTGGTCATCTGGCACCGCGCGACCGATCCCTCCTTCGATCGCCGCGCCCGGCTGAAGCTCTTCGCCATCGCCTTTGGCGTCACCTTCCTCCTCGGGAACCTGCCGCTCTTCGCCTACAAACTTTCGAGCCCGTTCCGCAGCATCCGCAATGAAATGAAGGGCGTGGCCGGCGGGCATCGCGGCATCACCCGCGAAGTCCCGCACACCGAGTATCTGGAGACGCTGCAGAAAAACATGCCGCCCGCCGTGCTCCTCCTCGCGGGCGCCTACACGCTCATTGTCGTCGTCACCGCGCGCCGCCGCACCGGCCCGGAATGGGCGTCGCTGCTCTTTCCGCTCGGGTATCTCGCCGTCATCTCCTGCTCGCCAAAGATCGCCGACCGTTACCTGCTCCCGGTCAATGTGCTCCTGCCTTTTCTCGGCGTGCTCGGCGCGGCGGAGATCGGGCGCCTGATCGGCGGCACTGGCCCCGGTCCACGCAAAGTGATCGGCGTGCTCGTGCTCGCTGGGCTGAGCGCTTTCCAGGTCAACGCGCAACTACCCGCCTTCCGCCGCTCCTTCGACGGCTTCACCCACGACGACCCCACGGCGGTCGCCGAATGGATCAAAGTGAACCTGCCTGCCGACGCCGTGATCGCTGAAGATCACCGCGTCAATCTCTCGCCGACGAAGGCCAACGGCGTGAGCAAAAACGCCCGCGTCCCGCAGAAGGTCTACAACGCCAACTTCGCCCCCGACCTCGGCACACTCGACGAACTGCTCAAGAAAGGCGTGACCCATGTCGCGATCTGCAAGCAATCCTACGGTCGCTATTTCAAGGACGAGACCAAACCGCGCGACGGCGTGAAGACGGGCTTCGACAAGCGGCGCGAATTCTACGCCCGCGTGCTGGAGGAGGGCGAATTGGTCCAAGAATGGCCGTCCGGCACGATCTCGTATCTGCAGCCGGGGATTAAGCTCTTCCGCGTCGCGCCGGCGAAGAACTAGCCGCGCGTTCCCACACCCCGTCATTCTGAGCGCAGCGAAGAACCTCTGATCCCTGCCTTTCTTCTTCGAAGTAGCGTCAGATGCCAGACAGAGATCAGATGTCCTTCGCTACGCTCAAGATGACCATGGGTTGGGCGCGGGCAGCAGCGCTTTCACCCGGCGCGCGTAGCCCGCGATGTCCGGCGCTTGCAGCAGCCCGGACACGATCACGACCCGGCGCGCTCCGGCGGCGATGACCGTTTCGAGATTCTCCAGCTTGATCCCGCCGATGCAGAAAATCGGGATGCTCACGGCTTCATGCACCCGGCGGATTTCCTCGAGGCCGATCGCCGGTCGACCGGGCTTCGTCGGGGTGGCGAAAAGCGGGCCGAACCCGATGTAGTCCGCGCCTTCCGCCTCCGCGGCGATGGCCTGCGCAAAGGAATGCGTGGACTTGCCGATGAGTGGCAGCGCCACTTCACCGGCGAGCGCCCGGCCCGCGCGCCAGCGGGCGTCATCGACGGAAAAATCGTCCTGCCCGACGTGCGCTCCCTGCGCGCCGACTGACGGCACGAGCTGCGGGAAATCGTTGATGATCAGTGGCACGCCCGCGGCTTCGGTCAGCGGGATGAGGCGATTGGCGAGCTCTTCGATGGCGTTTTCGGCGGCGTCCTTGGCGCGAAGCTGGAGCACGTCCACGCCACCCGCGAGCATTTGCTCGGTGATACGTTCGGCGTCCGCGGCTGGAGCGTAGCCGAGGTCGAGAATGCCGTAGAGTTGTGCGTCGCGGATGGATTTCATCGGGCGCAATCGAGCATGCCGCGACTGCCAGAAGCAATCGCGAACTCCGCGCTGGGGCTGGCCAAAACGCGGCTAGTTCTGCGCGGGAACCGGAGCCGGAGCGGGCGGCGCGACTTCACCCGCGGCATCTGCCGGGATCGCCGAAAAATCGCCGAGCACCGTCTCTGGGGACTTGGTCTTCTCACTCCAGTAGAGCGTCGTGAGCTGACCCGTTTTCTTTTCCTTCACGGTGTAGCGCTTGTTCGCGTCGTCCTCCTTCACCAGCTCAAACTGTCCGGCGCTAAACTTGACCATCGCCGTGGCCGCTGCGCGCGTCGGATTCTTCTGCGCCTCTTCGGCGAATTCCTTGATTTTCCCACCAAAGAGCGCGGTGAAAACAACGACGCCGATGATCGCGATAAGCACGACGCTGCCGCAACCGATGCCGAGCCAGGCCAGACCGCCGAGACCTTTTTTCTGCGAGGGGAGAGGAGGATTATCCATAGGCGGCCAAAGCTAACCGGGCGCCGGAGAACTCCGCAAGCATCGAGAAGGAGCGCCTTCCGCCGCTGCCGTTTTCCTAAGTCCGAGAGGACGAAACCTTAGAACTGCGCGATCGCGGGCGAGCCGCGGAAGGCCACGGTATTCTTCCCAGCCGCGATCTTCGCAAGTTGCGCGCTGAGGAGTTTCGCCGCGCCCGACGCGGTGCGACCGAGTTCGGTCTGCGCCCCAAATTCATCGGAGAGCTGCTGCAAAAGCGGCAGCGCCTCGGGCCGCTGCGTGTCGGCCAGGGCCTGGACGGCGGATACACGGAAGACGGTCCCGGTCTTGGTCTCGCGCGCCCACTTGGGCAGCATCTCGAGGGCGACCTCGGGGTAGAAGCGGGCGATGCCGTAGAGGGCGTAGTGGCGGGTCGTCGGCTCGCCGGAGAGCAGCTCATTCTTCCAGTAGGCCCACTCGGTCTCGGGCGTGATGCCGTAGTAACGCATCGCCGCAGAACGCGTGGCTGGCTCGATCATGGCCTCGATCTTGAGCTGCTGGTCGATGGTCATCGCGAGGTCATTCTCGCGGGCGCCGATGGCGCGGAGCGCGAGCAGCGCGTGCAGGATGTCGGTGGTGTCGGCCTTGAAATTGGTCGAATCGAACTTGGAAGGCAGGTCGCCGCCCGCCGCATTGAACTTCGCCACGGAACTGAGCGGGAGATTTTCCACGAGAGCGAGGATGGCGGTCTGCAAGGCGCCGGCCGTGAGCTCCGGACGCTCCTGCGCGTAGGCGAGCAGCGTCTGCACCCGCGGCAGCGTGCCAAAGGAAAGCTCATAGGGCATCTCGGCGACTTTGTTGCCCGAGCGCGTTGCGGCGGTCTGGAGCGAAACCTCGACCGGTTTGTTCGGCCGCAGGTCCACTTCCCCGGCGCGCGTCACGATGACCATGCTGCTGCCCGCCTCGAACATCTGCCCCGCCGACACCCGGATCACGAGCGCCTCGCTGGTCTTGTTCGTCAAAATCGCCCGCACTTTGTCGCGGCCATTGCCCTTGAATTCGGCCGTGATTTTCTGCTGCTGCACCGCGGCGTGCAGATCCACACCGCGACTGTCGGTCGCTGGCGTTATCCCAAGCTTCGGCGCCTCAGAATGCGAATTAGTCGACGCGACCGCCAGGGCCACGACGGCGGCCTGCTTCATCGAAGGCGAGGTCATCGACATCGAGGAGCTGGGAGCGTGGGGCCACATGGCCAGTCCCCCGCCGGCAACCACGGGAGTGAGGAGCGCACAGAGAGCGATGGATTTCATGGTGAGCCCATCAGAAGCATCACGCTTGCCACCGAGTGGGGAAATTTCTTGTCGCCCCGCCCGAGCCGGGCGAAGGCTTCCGCCATGAAGAGATATTCGGACTTCGTCGATCGCGTTTTTCTCCAGGAAGGATTGTTCCGCAAGCTGGTCCCGACCGAGGCCGCGGATCATGATCTCGTCCTTCGGATTCGCGCCGCGGATGACGCCACTCTGAGCGACGGCAAGACCCCGGGAAATCCCGCGGCCTTCGCTCTGATCCGCGGCGGACTATTCTACGCCGCCGACGCCATCCACGACGCGCACCAGATTTTTCAGGACGCCTCCGGCGACCTCGGCTCCTACTGGCACGGCATGATGCACCGGCGCGAAGGCGACTTCGACAACGCCCGCTACTGGTTTCGCCGGGCCGGGACGCTGCCGTTTTTCGGCGCCCTGCACCACGCCGCCAGCGCCCACTCGTCCGTCATGGCCCGGCAACTGAACTGGGACCCGTATCTTTTCACCGGCGAATGCGAGCAGGCGCGCTTCGGCGAAACGGAGAGTCTCAAGGAACTCGCCGCGCTCCAACGGGCCGAGTTTGAGGAACTCTTCGACTACTGCTGGCGGCAAAGCGCGCTCAGCTAACGACGCCCCGGCCACTCGGGGTGGCGGACGATGAGCCGGAGCGCCTGGTCGAGCAAAGTCTTGCCCGGCTCCATGCGGTGCCACGGCGAGGCTCCGGAAGGGTGCGGGAGCGGCACGATGTCGAAGG
Source organism: Chthoniobacterales bacterium (assembly GCA_038208565.1). Taxonomy (GTDB): domain Bacteria; phylum Verrucomicrobiota; class Verrucomicrobiia; order Chthoniobacterales; family Chthoniobacteraceae; genus Chthoniobacter. The sequence continues at coordinate 11,842 of JBBQYR010000025.1, read as the reverse complement.
TGTGGCCGTGGTAAGTCACGGGCAGTTGTTTGCCGATCACGTCGGTCAGTTTGTCGAAGGCGACGAACTGCTGGATGGCGAGTTTGCCGATGGGCAGGACGAGCGCCGGCCGGAGCAGCGCAATCTCGGCTTCGAGCCAGTTCGAACAATTCACGATCTCCTGACCGTCGGGCACGCGGTCGCCGCCCGCCGCGTTCTTGCCGGGGAAACAGCGGCACACGGCCGCCATGTAGATCGCGGCGCGAAACTCCGCCTCGGTCATCCCGCACGCGCGCTGAAACCAGCCGAAGAGCGTCTTGCCCGCGGTCCACGCAAAGGGGCGACCGAGCACCGGCTCCTTGGTTCCGGGCGCCTGGCCGACGGAAATCACGCGGCTCCAGACGGCGCCGCCCGAGACCGCCGGGCGGTGCATCTTCGGGCAAACCGTGCAGGCGCGCAGCCGGGTGACGAGCGCGTCGAGTTGGCGTTGACCGGAAGCGGGTTTGCTCATGCGGCAAGTCGGGTTCCGGGCGCGATCGTGTGGCCGCGCAAAAATTCCTCCGCGCTCATCCGGCGTTTCCCCTCGAGTTGGATCTCCGTCAGCAAAACTGCGCCCTCCTTCGCAGCGACGAGAATCCCACTGCCATCTGCCGCGAGCACTTCGCCGGGCGAACCTTGAGCGACCTCGACCCTAGCCGCGAAAACCTTAAGCTGCCGCTGCCCGGCGGGCGTCGGGAGAAAGGTGTGCGCGGCCGGCCAGGGGTTCATCGCGCGGATGCGCAGGTCGATCTGGGCGGCGCTCGCCTGCCACTCGATGCGGCCGTTTTCGCGGGAAAGCTTGGCCGCGTAATTCGCGCGGGCGTCATCCTGCGGAGTGCGCGGCGCGGTGCCAGCGACGATGAGCGGCAGCGCTTCGGCGAGCGCGGCGGCGGCGACTTCGCCGAGACGATCGTGAAGCGAGCCGCCAGTGTCGGTATCCGTGATCGGCGTCTCGCGCATGAGCAGGATGTCGCCGGTATCGAGCCCCTCGGCCATGTACATCACGGTCACGCCACTCACGCAGTCGCCCGCTTCGATCGCCGCCTGGATCGGCGCCGCCCCGCGCCAGCGCGGCAGGAGCGAGGCGTGCAAATTCAGGCACGCGAGGCGCGGCGCCTCGAGCACCGCCTTGGGCAAAATCTGCCCGTAAGCCATGACCACGATCACATCCGCCGCCAGCGCCGCGATCTCCGCCACGGCTTCCGGCGCGCGCATTTTCACTGGCTGCAAGACGGGCACGCCACGCGCCACGGCGAGCCGCTTGATCGCCGAAGCGTGCAGTTCCTGCTTCCGCCCGACGGGTTTATCCGGCTGCGTGACCACCGCGACCACCTCGTATCCGGGCATCTCGAGCAGCCCGCGAAACGCCGGCACTCCGATCTCTCCCGTGCCCATGAAAACAACGCGCATCCGCCGCTAGCTGCCGCTATTGATCGCCTCGAGGATGTCCTGCACCACCTTCACCGGCGTCTGCGTCGCGTCGATGGTTCGGACGATTTCCGGGCCGTAGAAAGCGAGCACCGGTTTCGATTCCTCGTCGTAGGTCGCGAGGCGGCGGCGGATCGTCTCCTCGTTGGCGTCGTCGAAGCGGTTCTCCTTGAGCGCGCGTTTCTTCAGTCGCGAGATCAGCGCATCGCGATCCGGGCACGAGAGGTGAAAGACGCGCTTCACCTCGATGAGGCTCTCCATGATCTGCGCCTGATTCACGCTGCGCGGGATACCGTCGAGCACCAGCGAATCGATGTCCGGCTTGAAGACGTGCGAGCCGACCATGTCGCCGATGCGCGCCATCCAGAGCTTCACGGTGATCTCGTCGGGCACGAGTTCGCCGCGGCTGGAGAATGAAAGAAAAGCCTGCCCCACCGGCGTGCGGGTATCCAGCGAGCGGAACACATCCCCGCACGCGCAGTGGAAAAAGCGCGGGATGGCGCCGAGGATTTTCCCCTGCGTGCCCTTGCCGCTGCCTGGCGCGCCGAAGATGAGGTAGGTCCGGTATTTCATAAAAAGCTGGCTGCTTCACTAAACCGGAGCGCCCTCGCGGGTGGAAAGGGGAAAGTGCGCCAAACCGCTTGTCCCCCGGCACGCCGCCCGCCACCCTCGACCCTCCATGCCCGAAGCCCCGCAGGACGCTCCCCTTCCCGCTCTCCCGAGACGCGACGCCTACGCGGCGTTCCGGTCAGTTTCGTATCGGAGCTACGCGATCAGCGGCTTCATCTCCATGCTCGGGCGGCAGATGCTCGGCGTGGCGCTTGGCTACGAAATCTTCCAGCGCACGCACTCCGCGACCGCGCTCGGCCTGGTCGGCCTCATGGGCGCGCTGCCGATCATCTTTCTCTCGATCCCCGCGGGCATCTTCGCCGATCGCTTCAATCGCAAGGCGATCATCCTCCTCGCGCAGGCGCTCTCCATCGTCACCTCGATCGCCCTCGTGGTGCTCGCGCTGGAGCACGTCGCCATCCCACCCGTCGCGCCGCTCGCCACCGGAGTGCAGGCGCTTTACACGCTCGCCGGATGGTTCGGGGAAAAGAGCGGAGTCTTTTTCGATCCGGCGATGCCGCTCATGTATCTGCTGCTCCTCGTGAATGGCGTCGCCCGCGCCTTCGGCTGGTCGGCCCGCAGCGCCCTTTTCCCAAACCTCGTCCCCCGCTCCGTGCTGAGTAATGCGGTGATGTGGAATAGCAGCACCTTCGAGCTCACGTGCGTGCTCGGCCCGGCCATCGGCGGCCTCGCCATCGCCTTTCTCGGCGTGCCCGCCGTGTATGCCATCGACGCCACCCTCGGCCTCGCCGGCCTGCTCATTTTCTTGCCCCTCCACGCGCCGCAGAAGATGACCCTGAAGCACCCGCACCCGCTGCGCGATCTCTTCACCGGGCTGCGTTTTGTCGGCAACAACAAGCTCATCCTCGCCACGATCACGCTCGATATGTTCGCCGTACTTCTCGGCGGTGCGACCGCGCTCCTGCCGATCTTCGCGGAGCACATCCTGCATATCGGCGCCGTCGGCCTCGGCTGGCTGCGCGCCGCGCCCTCGGTCGGCGCCGTGGCCATGGCCTTCCTCCTCGCGCATCGCCCGCCGCTCCAGCGCGCCGGCCACGCCATGCTCCTCGCCGTCGCGGGGTTCGGCGCCGCCACCATCGTCTTCGGCCTCTCGAAAAACTACGCGCTTTCCTTCGTCGCCCTGGCCATGACCGGCGCGTGCGACAACATCAGCGTCGTCGTCCGCCACACGCTCGTGCAACTGCTCACGCCCGACGCCCTGCGCGGCCGCGTCTCCGCCGTGAACAACATCTTCATCGGCTCCTCCAACGAACTCGGCGCCTTCGAATCCGGCGTCACCGCCGCACTCTTCGGCCCCGTCCTCTCCGTCGTCGCGGGCGGCATCGGCACCATCCTCGTCGTCTTCGGCGTCGCCGCGAAATGGCCGCAGGTCCGCGCCATCGGCCCCCTGCAGGAGCCGGAAAAAGTGCCCGGTCCCGTGGATTAGACATTGCCGATCCCAGCTTCCGCCGCTCCATTCTCGCCCCATCCGATTTTCCCCATGCTTTCGTTTTCGACTTGTTGGAATTCCGGCCGTCATCAGGACGGCGAAGCGATGCTGGACGAGATCCTCGACCTCGGTTTCGAGCGCGTGGAACTCGGCCACGGCATCCGCCTTTCGCTCATGGAAGGCATCCAGCGGCGCTTCAACAAAGGCGGCTTCAAGATCTCCAGCCTGCACAACTTCTGCCCACTGCCGATCGAGATCACCCGGGCCGCGCCGGACTGCTACCAGTTCTCTTCGACCGATCCGCGGGAGCGGGAACGCGCGCTGAAGCACACCTTCCAAACGATCGACTTCGCCGAGCGCTTCGGCGCGGACTTCGTCGTCCTGCACCTCGGCCGCACGCCGATCGACGACTACACGAGCAAGCTCGTGCGCCTCGCCGAGGTCGGCATGCTCCACACCCGCGAATACGTCCGCGAAAAACTCGCCTGCGTGAAGAAGCGCCAGGAAAAAGCCGCGCCTTTCCTCCAGCGTTCGAAGGATTGTCTCGCCCGCATCGCCGAATACGCCGCCGGGAAAAACGTGCAGCTCGGCGTCGAGAGTCGGCACAGCTACGAGGAAATCCCGAACGAGCGCGAAATGGCCGAGGTGCTCAACGAATTCAACATCCCGGAAGTCGGCTACTGGCACGACTTCGGCCATGTGCAGGTGAAGCACAACCTCGGCTTCCTCGACCACCGCGAGTGGCTCGCCGAAGCCGCGCCCCGTCTGCTCGGCTGCCACTTGCACGACACCAAGTGGCCGGGGCGCGACCACCTCGCGCCATTCACAGGCGACGTGGAATACGACCAACTCATCCCGCTCCTGCCCAAGGAAACGTTATTCGTTTTCGAGATGAGCCCACGCCGCACGGTCGAAGAAATCACCACCGCGCGCGATCAGTGGGTGGAAAAGTTTGGCGCTTGAGCGGATCGCCCGAGCAACCTTTGCCCGTCTGAAAAAAACCGCTCTCACGCTCCTGCAGATCGTCGTCACGGTCCTGCTGCTCTGGCTCGTCTTTCGCGACCCAAGCAAGCGCGCCGAGATGGCCTACGCGCTCGGGCATGCGCACGTCGGCTGGCTGCTCGCCGGCCTCCTCGCCTACGGCGTCGTCGAATTGCTCTCCGCGATTCGCTGGCAGTGGCTGCTCCGCGTGCAGAGCATCGATTTGAGTTGGAGCCGCGTCCTTCTGCTCACGCTCATCGGGGTCTTCTTCAATTTCTTCATCCCCGGCGGCACCGGCGGCGATGTCGTGAAAATCTTTTACCTGCTCAAGGAAACGCCCGGCCAGCGCTCGCTCGCGCTGCTGTCCGTGCTCGTCGATCGCATCATCGGCCTGCTCGGCCTCGCGCTGCTCGCCGCCGTGCTCATCGGCGCCCGCTGGTCGTGGCTCACGAGCACGCCGGAGACCGCGCAATACGTCTGGCCCGCGATCATCATCCTCATCTTCACCGTCGGCGGCATTCACTTCTCGTGGATCGTCTCCCGCCACGGCCTCATTCATAAATTGCCCGCGCGTTTCCCCGGCCGCGACAAGCTCGCCGAGCTCGCGCTCGCCTACACCCTCTACGGTCGCGCCTGGCGGACCTCCCTCGCCGGACTCGTCGTCTCGGTCGCGTCGCACGTCGCCTTTTTCGCCGTCTTCTACTGCGCCGCGCGGGCGCTCGATCACGACGGCATCCGCCTGCCGACCTTTGGCGAACTCAGCGTCGTCATGCCGATCGTCAACGTCCTGTCCGCCATGCCGATCAGCCTCGGCGGCCTCGGCGTGCGCGAAGGCCTCTTCCAAGTCTTCCTCAACCGCCTCTGCGGCGTGAGCGAAGCCGTGGCCGTGGTCATTTCATCGACGGGCTATTTCCTCATGCTCATCTGGGGCATCGTCGGCGGCTTGCTCTATTGGTTTTACCGCCCGTCCGAACACGCGCGACTTCGCGACATCGCCGCCGCCGTGGCCAAAGCCGAGCACTCCGTTGCCGAGGAGGAAGTGGCGCTCGAAATCGCCAAGGAAAAAAAACGCTGATGTCCGCGCTGAAGCCACCGCGGCCGTTTGTCACCGTAAATTTCGCGCTCACGTGGGATGCCCGCATCTCCACGCGAAAGGGCACACCGTCGGACTTCTCGTCGCCGCGCGACAAACGCCGCCTGATCGAAATCCGCGCCGAGTGCGACGCCATCCTCGCCAGTGTGAAGACAATCTCGGCCGACAACATGACGATGGGCCTGCCCGATCCGGCGCTCCGCCGCGCGCGACTCGATCGCCAGCAAAGCGAATATCCGCTGCGCGTCCTCCTCACCAACTCCGGCCGCATTGATCCCGCGCTACGGATTTTCGAGAAGGACTTTTCGCGCATCGTCATCTTCTCGACCACCCGCATGCCGGCCCGCGTCCGCAGCGCGCTCGCCGGAAAAGCCGACCTCTGGCTGCACGAAAGCTCTGCGGTAAATCTCCCCGCGATGTTCGCCACGCTCCGAGCTGACTACGGCGTGAAGCGGCTCGTCTGCGAAGGCGGCGCGCAGGTTTTCCGCTCGCTGCTCACCGCCGGACTCGTCGACGAACTCCACGTCACGCTCGCACCCCGCATCTTCGGCGGACGCACCGCGCCAACGCTCACCAGCCTCGCCGGCGATTACCTTCCCGACTCCGTCGCCCTCAAATTGCGCGACACACAAGTCGTCGATGGTGAGTGCTTCCTGCGCTATCGCATCGCGCCGCTTCGCCGATGAGCCGACGCGTCGTCATCACCGGCCTCGGCCCGATCACCTGCATCGGCACGGGCCGCGAAGCTTTCTGGAAAGCCATCCGCGCCGGACGCAGCGGCATCACCCGCGTCACGCGCTTCGACACGGGTGAGTTCAAGGCGCACTGCGCGGGCGAGATCAACGACTGGGACCCGACCGCCTTCTTCCCACCGCACCGGCTCAAGCGGCTCGACCGCTTCGCGCAATTCGCCGTCGCCAGCGCGCGCCTCGCGCTCGAGGACGCTCGCCTGCCATGGTCGTCCGAGGAGCCGAACGACCGCATCGGCGTGAGTTTCGGCAGCGCGCTGGGCGGAGTCGCGCGCGCCGAGCACGAGCACGCATCCTTTTTGAAAAATGGGCCGCGCGGAGTGAGTCAGACGCTCGCGCTGCAGGTTTTCGGCGGCAGCGCCAATTCCAACATCGCCATTGAGTGCGGCTTTCGCGGCCCCGGCACGACCAACTCCAACTCCTGCGCGAGCGGCGTGGTCGCGGTCGGCGAAGCGCTCCGCTACATCCGCGATGGCTGGGCTGATGGGATGATCGCTGGCGGCGCCGAGGCTCCGCTCAGCCCGCTCACTTTTGCCGCCTTCGATTTCATCAAGACGATGAGCCGCTGGGACGGCGACCCGCACCTCGCCTGCCGGCCGTTCGACCTCGAGCGCGACGGTTTCGTCATGGCCGAAGGCGCCGCCTCGCTCGTCCTCGAGGAATACGAACACGCCCGCCGACGCGGCGCGCCGATCTACGCCGAGGTCCGCGGCTACGCGCTGAACAACGACGCGTATCACATGACGTCGCCGATGCCCGGCGGCGAACCCGTGAGCGCCTGCATGCGCGCCGCGCTCGCCCGTGCGGCGCTCGCGCCCGAGGACATCGATTATATCAACGCCCACGCGAGCAGCACGCAGCTCAATGACGCCAACGAAATCGCCGCGATCAAGAACGTCTTCGGTGCCCACGCTTCAAGCCTCGCCGTCAGCGGCACGAAAGCCTTCACCGGACACCCGCTCGGCGCGACCGGCGCGATCGAAACCGCCATCTGCGCACTCGCGCTGCGCGATGGCTACCTCCCGCCGACACTCCATCACCGCACGCCCGATCCCGCGTGCGACCTCGACATCGTGCCTAACACAGGCCGCGTACAACCGCTCTGCGCCGTGATGAACAACGCCTTCGGCTTCGGCGGCATCAACTCCGTCCTCGTGCTCAGTCGCGTTGACTAACCACTCGCGATGCTCCCGCAATTCACCACCGCGCAATGGCTGCTCGCCATTTTCGGCGCGTTTTGCATCGGCTTCGCCAAGAGCGGATTTCCCGGCGCAGGCCTCGCGAATGTCCTCATCATGGCGCACCTCTTCGGCGCCAAGGAATCGACCGGCGTCGTCCTGCCCATGCTCATCTGCGGCGATATCCTCAGCGTCTTCGCCTTTCACCAGCACGCGCAGTGGAAAACGATCTGGCGCATGCTGCCGCCCACCTTGCTCGGCATCGTCGCCGGCTGGGGCCTCATGCATTGGCTCAGCAAAGCCGCCTACGGCCCGGTCATCGGTTGGATCGTGCTCGGCCTCGCCGCGCTGCAAGGCTGGCGCCGCTGGAAACCCAACACATTCGAGCACGTGCCCCATTCCACCACCTTCGGCTGGACTATGGGCGGCGCGTGCGGCTTCACCACCATGGTCGCCAACGGCGCCGGCCCAGTAATGACGCTCTACTTCCTCGCCCGCCGCACTCCGAAATACGAACTCGTCGGCACGATGGCGTGGTTTTTCCTCATCGTGAACGTCATCAAGGTGCCCTTCAGCGTGGACCTCGGCCTCATCTACAGCAACTCGCTCCTCTTCAATCTCATGCTCGTCCCCGCCATCGGCGTCGGCATCTTCACCGGGCGACGCCTGATCAAACTCGTCTCGCAGGATCTCTTCGAAATCCTCCTCCTCGTCTTCGCCGTCATCGCCTCCGTGCGCATGATCTTCTTTTGACTCGCGGGGGAAACGACGCCCGCTAGCCTGCGCCGCATGTTGCTCAAGTTTCTCGCCAAGTATCGCGACGCCGGCCTGCTCGTCCTGCGGCTCGGCCTCGGGGTCATGTTCCTGCTCCACGGCCTGCCCAAGCTCACCGGCGGTCCAAAAGTCTGGGCCGGGCTCGGCGGCTCGATGAAAAACCTCGGCATCGATTTCTTTCCCATCTTCTGGGGCTTCATGGCCGCCATCACCGAGGGCATCGGTGGACTCCTGCTCGTCATCGGCTTCTTCTACCGCCCCACGTGCCTGCTCCTCACCTTCACGATGGTCGTCGCCACTCTCAAACACTACTCCGGCGGCGACAATTTCATGATGGTCACCTCACGCCCACTGGAACTCGCGATCGTCTTCTTCGGCCTCGCCTTCATCGGCCCCGGCCGCTTCTCGATCGACAAAGATTGAAATAGTTCTGTCGTGGTGCTGTCAAAACCTGACGGTGGGCATTCAAAAGCGGACAGACGTTTTTTTTGAGCGCAGCCGGGCGCCGGCCGGAGCGGAGCGGGGGCTGGCGCCAGGCTGCGCTGGCGAGCCTTCCCGGTCATCTTCCGCGGATGAAAACTCCCGCCAACTCCACGCCCGTCAGGTCGCTCCTTTTGTCCGCGATGTGCTCCGCCGCTTCCGCGCCGAAAAACTCTCCCGCGCTGAGGTGTGCGCCGAACTCGGTTTGGGCCGCACCCGCTTCTACGAACTCTCGACCGCGCCACCGCCCGCCGCTGAGCTCTGCAACAAGATCTAGCCCCCTCAGCTCCGCGCAAAAAAAGCGCCGCGTCCGATCCGCCGCTGGCAGGTCCAGCACCCTGGTCAGCTCTGGCAGTATGACGCTTCGCCCCACCGCTGGTTCCATGGCCGGGAGCGCCAGCCCTCGCTCCGGGAGATCAGCGACTTTTCACAGCCGCGGCATCACCGGCGCGCGGCTTTACGAGCGCGAAAATCTCCCCGCCCATCTCGATTTCCTGCCCGCTGGTCTTCCTCGCCCACGGCCTCCCCCTCGCGCTCTACGTCGACGATCACTCCTTCTATTTCACCATCCCGCCGGACGCTCTGACCCAGCTCGGTGCGGCCCTGCGCTTCTACGAAATCTCGCTGCGTGACGCGCCCACCCCGCAGGCCAAAGGCAAGATCGAGCGCGCCCACGACTTCTGGCAAAAACGCCGCCCTCCGCTCTTCGCCGCCGAGCCCATCGCCACCCTGCCCGAAGCCAACGCGCTGCTCGAAAAACTCCGCGTTCACCACCACTAAAAAGAGCACCACCGAGCGCCCATGCGGCTCCAGCGTCACCCGCTGCCTCCACCCAAACGGAGATGTCTCTGTCCTTCTCCACCCTCCCAAACACGGCCAACTCCCCATCCCCCTCCTCCACCTCCCGGCCCCAAAATAGTCCGTCCGCTTTTGATCGCACACAAATCGTCCGCTTTTGAATGCACCACCACACGGCGGCATTCGCCTCTTGCCCTCCCGCCGCGCCCCGTCCTTTAATGCCGCCCCTTTCGCGCACCCTACCTGATGATCTCGGTCGCAGTCCCAGTCTACAACGAAGCCGAATCGCTCCCCATCCTCGCGGAGCGCGTGACCGGCGTGCTCAGCCAGATCGGTCAGCCGTGGGAGCTCATCTTCATCAACGACGGCAGCCAGGACGGCAGCGAAGAGGTGCTCGATCGGCTGGCCAGCGAAAACACGCACATCAAGGTCGTCCACTTCCGCCGCAACTACGGCCAGACCGCCGCGATGATGGCCGGCTTCGACTTTGCCAAGGGCGACGTGATCATCCCGCTCGACGGCGACCTGCAAAACGACCCGAGCGACATTCCTAAGATGCTCGCCAAGCTCGATGAGGGCTTCGATGTCTGCTCCGGCTGGCGCAAGGACCGCCAGGACAACGCCCTCCAGCGCAACCTCCCGTCGATCATGGCCAATCGCCTGATCTCGTTCGTCTCCGGCGTCGAGCTTCACGACTTCGGCTGCTCACTCAAGGCCTACCGTTCCGACGTCATCAAGGACGTCCGCCTGTACGGCGAAATGCACCGCTTTCTCCCGATCTACGCCTACTGGCACGGCGCGAAGATCGCCGAGGTCGTCGTGAACCACTTCCCGCGCACCACCGGCCAGTCGAAATACGGCCTTGAGCGCGTGCTGAAAGTGCTCGCCGATCTGGTCGTCGTGAAGTTCCTCGACAGCTTCGCCGAGAAGCCGATGTACGTCTTCGGCGCGGTCGGCATGCTCTCGTTTTTCGTCAGCTTTGCCTCCGGCACCGCCGCGCTTTACCTCAAGCTTTACGCCGCCAAGTCCTTTATCGAGACGCCGCTCCCGCTGCTCTGCGTCATGAGCGGCATCACCGGCGTCATGTGTTTCCTCATGGGCCTGCTGGCCGAGATGATCATGCGCACCTTTTACGAGAGCCAGGGCAAGAGCGTGTATTCCGTCCGCGAAACGCGCAACTTGGGGAAATGACCAAGGTCCAATGACCGATGACCAACTCGAACAGCGCGGACGCCTGACCATTGGTCATCGGTCATTGGTCATTGGTCATTCTCTTCCATGTGCGGGATAGCTGGGTTCGTCGGCGAGGGCGACCGCGGCGTGCTCCAGCGGATGACCGACGCCATCGCGCATCGCGGGCCGGATGCGGACGGCCACTGGGTCGAGGAAAGCACGGGCGTCTTCCTCGGGCATCGCCGGCTCTCGATCGTCGATCTCAGCGGCGGCGCACAACCGATGTGGACCGCCGATGGCCAGATCGGCGTCGTCTTTAATGGCGAGATCTATAACCACGCCGACCTCCGCGCGGAGCTAAAGGCGCGCGGCTGCGTCTTCCAGACCGACCACTCCGACACCGAAGTCCTGCTCCACGGCTACCGCGAGTGGGGCGACGCCTTCGTCGAGCGGCTCAACGGCATGTGGGCCTTCGTCATCTACGACCGGGCGCAGCAGAGGCTCTTCGGCTCGCGCGATCGTTTCGGAAAAAAGCCGCTCTATTACTTTCACGAAGGCGGCACCTTTGGCTGGGCCAGCGAGCTCCCCGCCCTCGTCCAGCACCCGCTCTGTCCGCGCAATCTCGACGCGCTCTCGCTCAAGAAATACTTCGCCTACGCCTACATCCCCGCCCCGCGCAGCATCTACGAGCGCGTCGCGAAACTCCCCGGTGGCCACAGCTTTTCCTACGACCTGAAAAGCCGCGAGTTGAAGACGTGGCGGTATTGGGAGTTCGTCATCGAACCCGATCCCCAGCTCGAAGCTGCGTGCTCCCGACGCTTTAAATTCCTCAACGCGCCCACGAAGCGCGACCTGCGAAAACTCTACGACGCCAGCCAGATCACCGCGGGTCCGGTCTTTGGTGAAGACGACAATTGCGACCAGATTCTGCAACGGCTGGAGCATGAGCTTCGCGCCACCCTCGAACGCTCCGTCCAACGCCGGCTCATGTCCGACGTCCCGCTCGGCGTCTTCCTCAGCGGCGGCATCGACAGCTCGGCCATCGCCGCGCTCGCCGCGAAGCACGTCCCCGCCGGCCAGCTCAATACCTTCGCCATCGGCTTCAACGAAC
>JBBQYR010000024.1:0-39742 GCA_038208565.1 Chthoniobacterales bacterium | reverse complement strand
GCGTTATCGTGGTCGCCAGCCGCGATAGCTTTGGCTTCCGCTTGGAGACCGAGCGAGAGGAATTCATCCCAGCGGCCCGTGAAGTTTAGGAAGTTCGAAGCCGCTTGGTAAACTGTCTGAAAATGCGGATTCGGCCCAGAGAGGAATAGCGGCAAGGCGGGGGCGACAGTGGGCCAAGCAGCATCAAGCACCGGGAAGAGTTCGTGCTTGTTCCCGCCGTTTTCCATGATGAGCGTATAGGCCCGCCGTTCCAACCGCTGACCGCTTTTCGCGACAGCCTCGGGCCGTTTCCGGCGCAGGAAATCAGCGACCATCGGCACGAGTGCGAAGTTTTTCTCCTCCTCATCCGGCACGACGAGCGCGCGGCTGGAGAGGTCCCCAAGCGCAGCTTCGGCGGCGGTCTTGGAGAGGCCGGCGAGTTCGGCGATGAGCTTCACCTCGACCTCGCGGGTGAAGTAGCTAAGCGCGGCGAGCGCCGCGGTCTCGCTGTCGGTGAAGGTTTCCAGCAGATCGCCGAAGATGAATTCCAGCGGGTCATTGTCCTCCGGGGCGCTGCGGAGGAAGTCGAGCGCCTTGGCGACGGTGCGGCAGCGGCCCTTGCCGAGTTGGCCGGCGATCCAGCGCAGGAGCAGCGGATTGCCGCCGGTCTCCTCATAGAGATGGCCGCGTTCTTCCGCGCTGGCCTTGGCAAGCAGTGGGCGATCGGTGGCGAGTTCGGCGATCAGCTCCAGCGCGGCGTCGCGGTCGAGCTTGGCGAGGCGAATGATGCGCGCATCGACATCGGTGCGGCGGCGGCTGGTGACGATGGCTTTGCAGCCGGGCGGAAGCTGGCTCAGAAATTCAAAGAGCCGGTTCTGGTCGTCCTTCGCGAGGGATTCGAGGTTGTCGAGGATGAGCAGTGCCTGCGCCGGGGCCAGTGCTTCGATGAGCAGCCGCGCGCGCTCCTCCTCCGGCTGCTTCGCGAGATCGGGCTGCTTCAGCAGGCGGGCAATCTCATTGAGCATGGCGAGGTAGCCGGGCAGCACGAAATCGGTACGCTTCACCTCTCCCTCGGCGGTCAACTCGCGCCCTTTCGAGGTTAGGAAAAAGATGCGCTGGAACAAGCCCGCCGAGAGTTCCGCCGCGCGGACGGCGAGCGAGGTCTTGCCCATGCCGCCGGGGCCATCGATGAGCGCGCCCCAAGTGCGGGTCTTCGGCGAAAGGGCGTCGGCGATGGTCTGCAATTCCTTCTCGCGGCCAAAGAAGGAGGGGAGACGCGGGAGGTTATTGGGCGTGGTGATCGCGTGACTGGCGGGCGCCGCCGACGGGCGGGAGCGCTTGCGCTTTGCGGTATCGACACCATTCAACTTCAACCGCTGGAGGATGAGCTTGGCAGCTTGCTCGGGAGTTTTGTGATCGAGTTCGATGAACCCGGCGAGCCCTTGCAGCCCCTTGCCGTCGGCATGTTCAAAGCGGCTGAGCATGATCGTCTTGGTCTTCCCTTCCTTGATCAACCCAAAGATGGCTCGCCACTCCAAGCCGCACCATTCCTTGCGTTCGTAGTCGGGACAAAACACCGCGACGATGAGGTCGGCTTCCCTGCGGTAAAGATCGGGGAGATCAAAGGCGAGGTTCGGCTGGGCAAACTCGGCCTCGTGATACTTATCGTAGAGGATCGCCGTTTCGCCGAAGCGCTGGGCAAGAAGGTCGGCAACTTGCCGGACGAACTCCCGCTTTTCACCGGCAAAGGAAAAGGCAACGCGGAATCGTTTCATGAAGCGGAGCGGCAGCGTGCGGAGGACGACGCAGACTGACGAGCGGAAACTATACGACGGGCCAGCGTTACGGCTCCTCGATCACGCGGCCTTCGGCGAGACGGAAGCGGAGGTCGGCGAGTTGTGCGGCCTCGGCACGGCTGTGCGTGATGTGGAGCGCGGTGATGCCGTGCTCGCGCTGCACGCGTTTCAGCAGCGCGGCGAGGTCGTCGCGGAGTTCTTCGTCGAGCGCGCTGAGTGGTTCGTCGAGGACGAGGACTTTGGGATTCGCGGCGAGCGCGCGGCCCAGGGCGACGCGCTGGCGTTCACCGCCGGAGAGGTGTTGCGGCAGGCGGTCGAGGAGCGCGGTGATGTCGAGTTCGGCGGCGAGCTGGGCGATGCGCTGCGCGATCTCGTCGGCGGGGCGGTGGCGCAGGCGCAGGGCAAAGGCGAGTTGCTCGCGAACGGGGAAGGTCGGGAAGAGGGCGCCATCCTGCGGCACGTAGCCGATGCCCCGCGCGGCCGGTAGTTCATGCGTCACATCGCGCTCGCCGATGAGCACGCGCCCGGCGTGCGGGCGGCGCAGACCGCAGATGATCTCGAGCAGCGTCGTCTTGCCGCAACCGGTGCGGCCCATGAGCACGGCGTAACTTCCCGCCGGGATCGTCAGGCTGACGTTTTCCAATCGAAACGCGCCGGCCTGCCAACTGACCGCGTCGAGTTGGATCATATCTTCTCCCCCACGAGGCGCACGGCCACGAGCACGACAAGCGCGAGTGCGACCATGAGCAGGCTAACGGCGACGGCGGCTTCGAGGCGACCGACGCTGAGTTCGATGAAGACGCTGGTCGGCAGCACCTCAGTCTTCATCCGCGTGGCGCCGGCAAAGACGAGGATCGGTCCGAACTCCCCGAGGCTCCGTGCCCACGCGATGCTGAATGCGGCGAACATCCCGCGCCGCGCGGCCGGCAGCGTGACCAGCCACACGGCCTGCCCGCGCGAACAACCGAGCGTCATCGCCACATCCTCCGGGCGCGACGAAAGATGATCGAAGACACCGCGCATCGTGCGCACCGCAAAGGCTGCGCCGATGACGAACTGCGCGAGTACGACGCCCGCAACCGTGTAGGTGAATGGGATGACGCTCTCGATCATCTTGCCGACGGGTGTTTGGAAAAAGATGAGCAGGCACAAACCGACGACCATCGGGGGCAGGACGATGGGAATATCCAGCGCCGCATCCAGCCACTCCTTCCCAAGGAAACGTCCGCGCGCCAGCAGGTAGCCAACCGGCACGGCCAGCAGCAGCGCGAGCAGGGCCGACGTGGTGCACGTGACGAGGCTCAAGCCGATGGAGTAGCGGATCTCCCGCGAATCGAGCGCGGCCCAAAGATGCTGCGGGGAAGTATAGGCGGCGGTGGCGGCGAGCAACGCGACGAGGAAGGCGAGATACAGCCCGGTGACCAGGACAAGCCCGCTCCAGAATGGCGAGAACCGCGCGACGGGCCTCGTCATTTGTCCTTCAGCCACTCCGGCACCACGATGTCCTTGCTCTTCAGCACGGCCTCGTCTCCACGCCAACTGAATCCCGCCTGGACAAATTCGTGACGGTTCGCCTTGAGAAACTCGAGCAAGCGCTGGCCGAGGCGCGCATTCGGCGAGCTGGGGCGCACGGAAAAGGGCTGCATCGCCTTGGCGCCTTCGTGCTGGATGGCGAGGTAGTCGAGGTGCTCGGCGGATGGCTGAAAATTCACGCGATACACGATGGCTGCGTCGAGGGCGCCGGCGCGCATCTGGTTCACGAGCAGGTCGGCGGTGGGCGTCTCGACGACGACATTCTTGCGGACGCTGTCGTGGAGGCCCGAGGACTTGAGCATGCCGCGCGTCATGTAGCCGAGCGTGGATTGCTCGGCGTTGCAGAGGCCGACCTTGAGATCAGGCTGCGCGAGATCGGCGAGCGTCTTCACGCCCCGCGGGTTGCCCTTGCGAACGACGATGCCGATCTCCGTCTCGGTGAGGATGACCGCCTCGGGAAAGACATCGGCCACGGGCGGGACGAAGCAGAGGTCGCAGGCAAAATAGGCGTCGGGAAAGTTCGGGTTGCTCTCGTCGCCCATCGTTTTCATCGTGGCGCAAAGGATGCCGCAGCCGTTGAAAACCGTCGTGACCGAGACGCCCTCGCGGTCGGCGAACTTTTTCAGCAGCCCCTCAATCGCCGGGCGATTCACGCCGCCGCTGTAGAGGATGAGTTCCGGTTTATCCGCCCACGAGTCACCGCCGGCGGGAGTGAAGCCGCTCGCCTTGAATATCTCGCCGCCCTTCTCCGGTGCCGCGAGGTAGCGGGCGAAGCGCAGCGCGGCCGCGGGTTGCGTGCAAAAATTGAGCACGGTCGCGGAGGCGTTCTCGCTGCGCGCGGCCAGCTCGGGCACTTCGATGGCGTTCAACTTGAACTGCGGGACGGTGGAATCCCACACGATGGCGGCATCGACCGCGCCCAGCGAAAGATCAGCGGCGATCTCAGTCACCGTCGGCTTCATCACGGCCGCGCGCGCGGCGAGCTTCGTCCAGGTGTCGCCGAGCACCGCGCGAGAGACGCGCGAAATACTGGCCGCCTCGGGATTCGCCAGCGCGACTCTCACGTCGTCGCGCAGCAGGTCGGCGATGGTCTGGATGTTCTTCGGATTGCCGGCGCGCACCGCGATGACGGGGCGTTGCTTCGCCAGCGGGATGACTTCACGAACCACATCCGCCTTGCGCGCATCGGCGACGGAGCCGTCATCCGCGGCGATGAAGAGATCGCCCTGTTTGGCCACGCGGAGCTGGCTGAGCAGCGTGCCGCTGCCGCCAAATTGCAACCGCACTTCGACGCCAGCCTCACGTTCGTACTGCTGCGCGATGGCCTCCACCGGCTTCTTCAATCCCGCCGCGCAATAAACCGTGAGCGTCGGCGCACCGGCGCGCGGGGCGCTGCGTTGCTGGTAGATCGCGACGCCCCCGAGGAGCGCGGCGAGCAGGAGAAGAATGGCGGCGAGCTTTTTCACGGCTGACGGCGCATTGTGCGCCACGCGAGCGCACTGCCAAGCACAAGCAGGACGCCCGCGGCGATGGCCAGCGGCGAAGCGCGGCTCGGGGCCGGCGCGACCGGCGCAGGCGCAGCAGTGTGCGTGACGGTTTCTGGTTTCGGCAGTTCGGGAGTCTCTGGCTTCGTCGCCGGAGTTTGTGCCGCTGCAGTTTCGGCTGACGGATAACCGATGGCGCGCAAGGACTCGTTCCAATCAGCATTGAGCAGCAGGTCCCAACCGGGATTGAGCCGCTTCACCTGGCACGAGCAGGCGCCGATGAGAAAGAGGCACGCCTCGTCAATTTGCTCGTCGCCAAAACCTTCCGCCGGCCACGCCCCAAGCACTCGGCCACGACCGAAGATCAGCGCAAACCACGGCCCTGCAGAGACGGCACCTTCCACTTTCGGACCGGCGAGCATTTTGAGGAACGACTGCTCCGCCGGATCGTCGCGCTGGACGCGGAGCAGCGAGAATTTCACGCGCAGCGCCGGACCCGGACCGAGCTTGCTGGTCGGGTCATTCGGATCGATCTGCGGCAACTGCGCGACCTGTTCTAGATAGCGCAATCGCTTCTCCAAGACGGTCGCGGCTTGATCGTCAGCCACCCGATCGCCCGAGCCCACGAGGACCCAGACGCCGACTTCGCCATCGAGAATCCGGCGCACGATTTCTGTCCGCGCGGGCGACTCGGTCAGTTGGGGAAGTGAGTTCCCGTCCAGCGCCCCGGACCAGGCCGGCGCGGAACCGGGCGCCGCATGAGGGAAGAGCAGCCGCGATGCGCCCTCGTCCTTCAGCCGCGTCGGCACGAGATTCAGCGGCGTGCTGTCGGTGAAATTGCGCAGGAAACGCGCGACCGCTTCGTCCTTTGCATCCGAGGCAGAAACCTCGAGCGCGTAAGGGTCGGCGGGCCAGCGATCCAAGGCGTAGCGAAAAACCGGAATGGAACACGCCTGCGCGCCGACCGCGCAAAGCAATGCCACGAAGGCGAGAGTGGTGCGCAGCAACATCCGGCTACTTTCGCCCGTAGCAGGTCAATTTGCCATCCACGCTGGAGAGGTAGAGCCGACCTTGGGCCACGGCCATGCCGTCCCACACGGGTGGGCTGTCGATCTTCAAGCTGCTGGAGATTTCACCTTTGGCCGTATTCACCGCGAGCATGCTGCCCCCGCTCTTGCCATCGAGCGCCGCGTCCTGCGCGGCGAGGTCTTTGTAGATCGCGGGGTCCTTCTGCGACATGCGCTCGAAGGCGTATTCCTCATCGATCATATCCGGCGGGCCGCTGACGAAGACGGTGTCCCTAGCCATGCACATCGCGCGGGCAAAGACTGGCGACTGCGCATTCCACTGGTGCTCGACGAAGCTTCCCTTCACCGGGCCTTTCGGTACGGCTGGAACGCCCGGATGACCGGCGAGCACCGAAGGCGCGCTCCCGGTTTTGCGAAACCACAGAGCCACTCCGAGCTTGCCTTTGCCCGTCTCTACACCACTCACCGCGCCGAGCAATACTCCGCCGGCATCGTCCTTGGCGTTGCCGTTGTCGAAAGTGCAGGCGAGGAGCGCTCCGTTGCCGCGCGCGATGAAATTCGCGCCGTTCGCGTGTTCGACAATTTCGCCCGGTTCAAGCGCCCGCGACCAGACGGCAAATTGATCGAGCATGCCCGTGTAACCCGCACCCTTTCCGTAGTCGCTGACCAGCGAAGTGCCAGCATCGCCCAGGCTGAGCCCGATCTTGGGTTGCGCCGGAATGAGCGCGTTCGCCTTGGTCTCAGCCGCGAGTTGGCCATCGACGTAAAGACGGACGTCTTTCTCCGCGGTGAGCACGCCGGCGATGTGATGCCAGCCCTGATCCAGCGGGCGCGCGGACTGCGCGGTCGTGGTGACCTTTTCCGCCCGGATGGAAAACGCCGGCACACCGCCCTGCAACGCGAGCGCGTAGCCCATATTGCCTCCGCCATGCTGCGCGATCACGCCGTCCGGGCCATCGGGCAAAACCCACGCCTCGACCGTCACCGCTGTATTGGCGATCGGCAATTTGTCGCCGTCGAACTTCACGGTCGGCGTCGCTCCTTTTCCCGCGGGCTGCGCCGCGGCTTTGCCGGGCTGTTTCTTTTTTCCACCACCACCCGCGCTCGCGGGATCGACCTGCACATCCGGCGCATCCTTGCTCGCCGAGAAGAGCTGGTGCTCCATCGTCGTGGTCCATTTGTAATACTGCGGCAGGCGCGAGTAGCCGTACACGTTCTTGTCATCGTGCACGAGGATGCGGCCCTCGGGGGTGTATTTGCCGGCTTGGAAGTAGCCATTGTGGCCACCCGCGAAGCTCTTGCCGTAAACCCAGTAGCTGCGGTGAAACCACGAGTCGTCGAGGAAACCCATCGGCGCGAAAAGATGCCTTCCTTCGCCCTTCTGCGCGCCGCCTTGTTCGGCAGCGTTGGCGCTGATCGGCCCGATGTCGATACGCGTGCCGTCCTGCTTGATCTTCTGCGAGCGGAGATAAAGCAGCGTGCCGTCGCTGGAGAGAATGTCGTTCAAGCCGACGGGCATTTGCAGCGTCTTGTGGCGGTCCTGGAAGTCGCCGCCTGTCTCCGGGTCCTTGTCGTCGTAGATGGATTCCACAAGCTTTTTGCCGGTCTTCGCATCGAGCCGGATGAAGCGCAGGCCGCCATCGAGAAAGACCGAGCGTCCGGCGACAAGGCTCACGACGCCATTTTCCACAAGCACACTGCCATGCACCGGCCAGACGCTTTCGATCTGCTCGAAGGCACCGTGACGGCGTGAATTCGGTGCGGCCTGGAAACGCCAGACGAGGGCGCCGTCTTCCGCCCGCAGGCAATAGACCCAACCATCCGTGCCGCCGATATAGACACGGCCATTCCAATAAGTCGGCGGTGAGTCGAGGCGCGCTCCCGCGATGAAATGCCAGAGCGGTTTGCCGCTGGAATCGTCGAGCGCGTGGAGCGTGTGCGCATCGACCTGCGCCACAAACGCCTTGCCCGCCGCAATCGTCGGAGCGCTCAACCGTCCGCCGAGATTCACGTCCCACGACTTGCCGAGATCGGCGACGAGCGGCTGATTGCTCGATCCGCTGCGCGCGTTGTCGGAGCGATACGTCGGCCAGTCACGGGCGTCCGCGGTTTTCTCATCGATCGGCTGTCCCCAAGCCGGGCCATGTTCGAGCCGTTGCTCGTCGGGCGGCGTCGCCGGGAATGGCGAAGTCGGCGCGGAAAGCGCGTTGAGTCCGTCGAGCTTCGCCTCTGGATAACAGGCGCAATTGTGGGGGCCGGCGTAGGTCAGGCCGTTCGCCGGGAGCACCCCGTAAAGACAGGCGCCGCGGACCCAGTGGTTTAGATCCCAGTGCTCCTTGTGGATGTCCACGTACTCGATGCCGGTGCGCGACGGGATGATGTAATCCTCGGTGGCCTTGGCGATGTAGCAGCGGTGGTGAAACCAATAGGTACCGTCCGGCACATCGGGCGCGAACTTCTTCTTCTCCTCCCCCGTCCGCGGGTCGCGCCCCGTGAACTCTCCCGACTGATTTCCATTCGTCGTGCCCGCATTCCAGACGAGGCCGCCCGCAACGATCAGATCCTCCGGCGAGCGATAGCCGGATTTCTCATGCGGCGCTTTCCAAAGTTCTTTTCCCGTTTCGGCATCGAACCCCTTCTCCGAGCCATCGCCACCGGCGTAAAGCACGGTGTTTCCCGTGATCAGCACCCGCGGACCGAAGTTGTATTCGAGCAGCGTGCGCTTCGGTTCCGGGCCGCTCGCCCAACGCTGCTGGCCAGTCTTCGGGTCGAGACAGACGAGTTGTTCGCCATCGTAATAGACCACCCGCTGGCCATCGGCTGAGAGTGTGATCGGCGCGACCTTGGTCTGCTCTTTCTTCCACAACACCTTGCCGGTGCTGGCTTCCACCGCCATCAGCGTGCGCGGTTTTTTATCCCACTCGTATTCGTCCTGAATGCGTTTCTGATCATTCTGCAATTTCGGCGCGTAATCCTTCAGCGCCCACGCCTCCGGGTTGACGAGCGAATAGATCACACCGCCGACATGCAGGATTTCTTCCGCGCCCTTCGTCTCGGGGAAGGCGCGGAGCACACTCCCCGTCGCGCCATCGAGGACGACGATCGGCTCGCCGATCCCCAGCGTGACGTAGATGTGGTCGCCGTCCGCCACCAACCGGCGCGTCAACTGCGTGGGGCCGGACTTGAGCGGCCACATGTGCTCGCTCCATTGCTCGATCGGCTTCTTCCACAGCAGCGTCCCATTGAAGGCGTCGCGCGCGATCAGGTTCCACTTCGACGGCAGCAGGATCGAGATGCGCGAGCCTTCGTCCATGATGTAGTAAAGCCGCCCGCCGCTTGTGACCTGCGCGCTGAGCGACGACATGCGGTCGTGGTGCCGCGACCAACGCGGACTGCCGACCCATTGCAAGCGATTCGGCGGGCCGACCTGCTTGTCCTTCGAGACCGCGTTACCCTTGGCGTCGTAGTAATAGTGCGTCCACTCGTCGAGCGTGCCGGGCCTGGGCTTCACCGTCTTCTTCCACTCGCCGGCCTGCTTCACGAGCGCGACACCATTTGGCACGAGCACGCGGAGCGCTTCCGCCATCGGCACTCCGCCGAGATCCTCGGCGACCAGCAGGTTCACGATATTGTCGATGTAAGGCAGCGTCTTCCCGTCGAACTTATCCACGCTCACCGGGCCGTAGCCGCCCTTGGCGAAGATCGCTTCGCGCGCCCTGGCCACGCGTTGCGCGTCGGTATCGAGGCCCTGCACTTGATAGCTGTCATTCGCCTTGAGCGCCGCGGTGAGCGCGCCGTCGCCGACTCCCAGTTGCACGACGAGCCCGCCCTTCACGCCGGATGTCGTCAGAATGGTTTTGGCATCCGCCTCGGGTGCCGCGTGCGCGGAAACCAAGGCAAGGCAATAGGCGACCGCGAGAAACGTGGCGGGGATTTTCACGGAGCTATTAACTCTGCGGTGGACGATTGGTTCTGGGAAATCAACTGGCCGATTCTGGCCTCACGGCACGAAGCCTTCCCGGACTTTTCCGGTCGGATCGATGATCGGCTGCGGGTTGGCCACCTTGCCGAGCGGTCGCACGCCGGGGCCGAATCCATCGACGCCGAGATCGTCCTTCATCGCGTCCGCGAGCGCTTGCAGGCGCTGGATCACTTCCGGATTCGCGGCGGCGACGTTGGTCGATTCGCCAATGTCGGCATCGAGATTGTAGAGTTGATCCACGGCGAGGGCGGCGGGTTTGTTTGCGGCATTCTTCCCCGCGGGTTGCTCCGCGGTGGCGAAGCGCAGCTTCCACGATCCCAAGCGCACGCCTTCGAGCTTCAGCCCGCGGAAGTAATAGAACGTCTCATGCGCGGGCTTCGCGCCGGATTCACCGGCGAGCAGCGGCCAAAGATCGGCGCCGTCGATCTTGCGACCCGTCGGCAGCGTGCCGCCGGCGAGTTTCACAAAGGTCGGCAGCACATCCATCATTCCGGTGATCTCGGCGGTCGAAGTGCCCGCGGGGATTTTCCCCGGCCACCATGCGATCGTCGGGACACGCATACCGCCTTCCCAAGTGCTGGCCTTGAAGCCGCGCAGGGGCGCATTCACACCGCGAGGTGTGCCGCCGTTGTCGGACGTGAAAATGACGAGCGTCTTCGCGTCGAGCTTCAGCTCGCGCAGCGTATCCAGCACCCGACCGACGCTCCAATCCACCTCCTCCACCCAGTCGCTGTAAATACCGTTCGGCGATTTCCCCGCCCACTGTTTGCCAGGATAGAGCGGGAAATGCACCGCGTTGTGCGGCAGGTAGAGCAGGAACGGCTTCTCCCGATTGTCGCGGATGAATTTCACGGCCTCGTCGGTGTAGATTTCCACGAGCGACTGCTGGTCGTCCGGCATCACACGCTTGATCACCTTGCCATTGCGCAGCAGCGGCAATGGCGGCTGCTCTTTGCCTTTCGACGCGGGCAGCGGCTTGCCGAGATCGCTCTTCACGCCGTCCTCGGCGGGTCCCATGTCGTTGGAATACGGCAGACCAAAATGCAGATCGAAGCCCTGCTGGTTGGGCAGAAACTCCGGCTGATCGCCGAGGTGCCACTTGCCGATGATCGCCGTCGCGTAGCCCACCGCCTTGAGCAGTTCCGCCACGGTCACTTCATTAGGCGAGAGCCCCTCGCCTCCGGCGGGAAAAAGCACGTGCGGGATCGGCAGCGCGCGCTTCGGGTAACAGCCCGTCATCAACGCCGCGCGCGACGGCGAGCAGACTGGCGCCGCGTAAAAGCTCGTGAGTTTGCGCCCCTCCGCGGCCATGCGGTCGAGGTTCGGCGTGCGGTTCAGTTTCGAGCCGAAGGGACCGATGTCCGCGTAACCGAGGTCGTCGATATTGATGACGATGAAGTTCGGCTTCGGCTCGGTGGCCAGCGCGCTGCCGCCGAAGCACGCGGCCAGCAGAAAAAGGCGGAGATAAGAACGCACGCAAAGGCGGAAAGGGTTTGGATCGGCAAATCTCGTCTTGGCGTCTTGGCGTCTTGGCGTGCTTCTTTTCGTCGAGTCTTGGGGTTGGTGGTTCATAGAGAAGTGGACGGTTCGATTCCGGCGGGGCGCGCGGCGGTGGCTTTCACGCCGGTCAAGCTGTCGCCGAGTTCGGCGCGGATCGGCTCCGCGAGTTGCGTGAGGCGGGCGACGATCTCGGGATGTTTCGCAGCGACGTTGCGGGTCTCGCCCGGGTCGGTGCGCAAATTAAAAAGCGAGAGCTCGAGCTGCGCGACGCGCTGGCCGTGCCGACTGGCGATCGCGTCCATGCTTGAATCGAGGATCGAACGTGGAGTCCCTTTTCCCCATTCGGACGGCTTGCCGCCGCGGCCCAGCGCACCGGCGGTGGTGAGATAGGGATGCGGAAAGTGCAGCTTCCAGTCACCACTGCGCACGGCGTGGAGTTCCTCGCCGGCGTAGAAAAAGAGCGCCTCGTGCGGCGACTTCGCGTCCGGCCCACCGAGGAGGAGCGGCAGCGCGCTGCGTCCGTCGATTTTCCGCGCAGGCGGCCACGCGCCGCGGCTCTCAGGATGCCGCGCGAGAAGTGCCGCGAGCGTCGGAAACAAGTCGATGGCCATCCACGGATCGTTGCACGCCCCGCCCGAAGGCATGTCGTAGGGGTAGCTGATGATGCACGGCACACGCACCCCGCCTTCGAACGCCGTTAATTTTCCCTCGCGCAGTTCGCCTGCCGAACCGGCGTGCTCCCCGTAGCTGAGCCACGGGCCGTTGTCGGAGATGAAGATGACCATCGTGTGGCGGGTCACGCCGCGGCGGTCGAGCGCGGCGACGATTTGCCCGACGGACCAGTCGAGTTCCTCGACCACGTCGCCATACAGCCCGCGCGCGGAGCGGCCTTTGAATTTTTCCGAAGCGAAAATCGGCACATGCGGCATGACGTGCGGCAGGTAGAGGAAAAACGGCTTCGGCCCGCGGTCGCGCTCGATGAACTCGACGGCGCGCTCGGTGAAGCGCCGCGTGAACTGGCTTTGGTCGGGGTCGGTTTCGATCACGCGATCGCCGTCGTAAAGCGGCAGCGGCGGCATCTCGGCGGCGAGCACGGGATGATATTTCGAGTTGTCGTTCGAGTAGGGGATGCCGAACCACTCGTCGAAGCCGTGGCGCAGCGGATTGAATTGCGGCCGCGTGCCGAGATGCCATTTGCCGATGCACGCGGTGGCGTAGCCGCGCTCGCGGAGCATCTCGGGTAGCAGCCATTCGTCGGGGTGAATGCCGTGGCGGCTGGTGTGATTGAGCGCGCCGTGCAGGCCGATGCGATTGGGCAGGCAGCCGCTGAGCAGCGCGGCGCGGCTCGCGGTGCAGACGGCTTGCGCGACGTAGAAATTGGTGAACTGCATGCCTTCCGCGCCGAGGCGGTCGAGATGTGGAGTGCGGATGTCTTCCGCGCCGAAGTAGCCGAGATCGCCGTAACCGAGATCGTCGGCGACGATGAGCACGATATTCGGCGGCGGTGGTGCCGCAGCGCGGGCGAAATGGGCGAAATGGGCGAGCGTGCTCGCGAAGACGAGGGCGGCGAGGGCGCGGAAATGCTTCATGGATGCGGCTGCGGTGGGAATTGCGCGCGGAGCAATTGCTCGGCCTCGCGCTGCGCGGCGGCGAGACGCGGGTCGTCGAGCACGCTGCGCGTTTCGGCCGGCTCGTCCGCCGCTTCGTAGAGTTCGCGGGCCACGGTTTTCCCCGTTTGCCAGTCGCGCCATTCCGTATAACGCACCGCCGCCGTGCGCACGCTCACGCCCATCGTCGCCGGCTGTTTCGACGGCTCACGGTCGTAATAAGCGGGCCGCGGATGCTGCGTGAAGGCCGCCGGTTTTACCGTCAACGAGGGGTCGCGCAGGATCGTCGCGAGACTACGGCCTTGCAGCGCGGGCGGCGTCGGCAGGCCGCACAGCTCGATGAGCGTCGGGAAAAGATCGACCAGTTCCACGAGTGCTTCGGTGCGCTTTCCACCCTGCGTGCTCCCGGGCACGTGAACCATCATCGGCACGCGCGCATCGAGTTCGAAGTTCGAAGTCTTGCCCCACAGGGTGTGCTCTCCGAGGTGGTAGCCATGATCGCTGAGGAAGACGACGATCGTGCGATCGGCGACGCCGCTTTTCTCCAGCGCATCGAGCACCTTGCCGAGTTGCGCGTCCATGTAGCTGATGTTGGCAAAGTAGCCGTGGCGCATCTCCGCCGCCTGCTCGGGTGTGGGTTTCTGTTGCGTCTTCACCGGTCCGAGGACTTCCGTGCTCTGGTGAAAAGCGAGTTCGGGCGCGCCTTCCGGACGGCGTGGGTCAAGCGGCGGGAGCTTCGCGCGGTCGTAGAGGTCCCAGTATTTTTTCGGAGCATTGAATTGCGCGTGCGGCTTCCAGAAACCGACCGCGAGGAAGAACGGCTGATCCTTCACCTCGCCCATGACGCGCACCGCCTCCGCTGCGACCCGCCCATCGTAATAGGCCTCATCCGGCACGTCGCGGCATTCGCAGATGCCCGTCGCGGGATAACCAAAACCCGTCGTCGTCTTTGCAAAATTCGGCGGCAACGGCCCGGAGACCTGCGCGACATCGTCGCCGTGGTTCGCGTAATGCAGAAACTCCGGCGCACTCCACGACCGCGGATCGCCGTGCTCCTTCGTGTGCCAGTTGTGGAAGATCTTGCCCACGCATCGCGCGGTGTAGCCGTGTTCCTTGAACCACAGCGGCATCGTGGTCACATCAGGATTCAACTCGCGAAAGTGCGTGCTGTTATTCCAGATGCGCAGGGTATCGGGCCGGCGCCCGGTGAGGAGCGACGAGCGCGAGGGATTGCAGACGGCCTGCTGGCAGTAGGCACGATCGAACTGCACACTCATCCGCGCGAGGCGATCGAGATTAGGCGTCTGCACCGCCGCCCCGTAGCTGGCCAGATCCGCGCGCAGGTCATCCGCCATGATGAAAAGCACGTTGGGCTTCGAGTCCGCAGCCCCGGCCATCGACGCCATGCCCAGCCCCGCCATGAGGATCAGAAGGTATTTCATCGCTGAAATGCGGACTATTTCGGAGGCGCGGCGGGCGCACCTTTTTTCTTCCCCTTCGCCGGGCCGGCGTCGGTGAAAGGCGCGTGCTCGAAGACCGGATCGGCGCTCATCCGCGGATCGCCCGCGTCGGTCAGCGTCTTGGCCAGACGCGCCGCATACTTCTCCTTCTCCGCCGCATACGAGGGATCGGTCGCCACGTTGTTCATCTGGTCGGGATCCTTGTGCAGGTCGTAGAATTCCTCCTCCGCGCGTTTGCCAAAAGCGTGCTCGAACGTCGCCGCCCACGCCGGGTCTTTCCGATGCGCGATCAGCCACGCCTTGGTCGGGCTCGCGTCCATGTCGGGGAAGGCCGTGTAAGTATTCGTCTCCAGTTCGAGACCGTCGGGCGTTTCAGTGTCGGTGAGATCGCCCGGCGCGCCCATCGGCCAGCGCTCGGGCGCGAAGTTGTGGATATAAAGAAAGTCCGCCGTGCGCAGCGCCCGCATCGGATACGGCAGATTGCCCTCGCGCGCCGTGGCCACATGGCGCTCCCGCCCCGCGATGATCGAAGTGCGCGTCGCGTCGATCTGCCCGCCTTTCTCCGACTTCAGCAGCGGCAGGATGCTCCGGCCATCCAGCCCCGTCGGCGGCGTCACCCCGCCGATTTCCATGAACGTCGGCGCGAGATCCGGCAGCGTCACGAAATCATCGATCACCCGCCCCGCCTTCCCACCCGGCCACCGGATGGCCAGCGTCACGCGCGTCCCGTGGTCGTAGATGTTGCACTTCCCCGACGGCATCCCCGGCATCCCGTGATCCCCGCTCACCACGATCACGGTCCGCTCCAGTTCGCCTGCCGCCTCCAGCTTCGCCAGCAGCGCGCCGATGCACGCGTCAACCGCCTGCGCTTCCCCGAGATAATCCGCCACATCCTCGCGCACTTCCGGCACGTCGGGCAGGAAGGCCGGCATCTTCCCCTTTAGCGCCTCCGGCTCGATCCCCCAGTGCTTCTTGCCTGAACCCTTGATCCACGTCCGATGCGTCGTCGTCGTGCCAAAGAAATACAGCCACGGCTGTCCCGCCTTCCGGTCCGCCAGGAACGCATCGAAGTTCCCCCGCACCTGATCGAGAATCTTCTCGCGCGCCGCCGCTACCGTCAGCCCGCCCGCCAGCAGCTTCTCCGTCTCCTCCGAGAAGTTATTCGGCATCCGCCCCGCCTTCTCATAAGCATACTGCTGCTCGCCAAAGGGCGCATCCGCCGGCGTCCCCGGGCTCCACACCTTGTAGCTCTTGCCGATGTGATACCCCGCATCGCGCAGCAGCAGCGGGAAAGTCGGAATCGTCGCGTCCCACACCGCGCCATTCAGAATCGCTCCTTGTCCCGTATTAAAAAAGAACCGCCCCGAGAGCAGCGACGACCGGCACGGCGTGCAACTCGGCGCATTCACAAACGCATGCCGAAAAAGCGCCCCCTCCCGCGCCAACCGATCCACATGCGGCGTCTTGATCACATCGTTGATCGACGGCTTGCCATCCGCCTTCGCATAGGCACTCGCGTAGCGCCCCCAGTCATCGGCGAAGACAAAGAGGATATTCCAGCGCTCCTCCGCGCGGGCAGCGGACGAGACGAGAGCGAGAGCGAGGAGGATGAGGGGAAGACGCATGGGAAGGGATTACGACGAAGCGGGTGGAACCGTCCAGCCTGCGGAAAGTCGCAGCAGGATCGATTTCCGAAGCCCAGACCGCTTCGCTTGCATGCACAGCAAGTTCTTTGAGGAGTTCGCGAATGCTGAACTCGTAGTGCCCGACGATTTCGATCCCGGCATGCCGCTGTGGTTGCCGCGGCGCGGCGGGCTCTTGGGGATCGATGCGGCCACGCCCGCACTTTGCCCTTTCCCTTTGCCCCTGCGCTTTCCACCTTCGCGGCGTGTCCTCTACGCGCACCAACATCGTTCTCATCGGCTTCATGGGCAGTGGCAAAACGTCCATCGGCCGCAATGTCGCGCAACGGCTTGGGTTCCGGTTTATCGATACCGATGCCGTGATCGTGGAGCGCGCCGGGATGCAGGTCTCGGAGATCTTTGAGCAGAACGGCGAGGCGTGGTTTCGCGAGCAGGAGACGGCCACACTGCGTTCGCTGAGCATCCTCAATCGCGCGGTCATCTCGACCGGCGGCGGCATCGTACTGCGCGAGGAAAACCACGGGCTGCTCCGCGAGCTGGGCCTGGTGGTGTGGCTCACGGCGAGCGAGGACGTGATCTTCGAGCGCGTGGCGCGCAATACCAAACGTCCCCTGCTCCAGACGCCCGATCCGCGGGCCACCGTGCATGAGCTGCTGGAAAAGCGGCACGCGCTTTACGAGGCGGTCGCGCAGTTCACCCTCGATACGACCATGCTCGCTCACGAGAGCACGGCCAGCGCGCTCGTCGCGGAAGCGCGCCGCGCCTTCTCGTGGCAAACTGCGGTGTGAAAGCTGAACTCATCGCGCTCGCCCAGTCGCTCGGCTTCGAGCTCTGCCGCATCGCCCCGTGCGTGGCGCCGCCGCACGCGGATGCTTTCCGCCAATGGCTCGCCGAGGGACGCGCGGGCGAAATGGCGTGGCTGGAGCGGAATGTGGATCGGCGCACCGATCCGCAGCAGGTGGTGCCGGGGGCAAAGAGCGTGATCGTGCTGGGAATGAACTACTGGCAAGGCGAAGGGCGGGAGGCGAAAGGCGATGGCCAGGAGCCTGCGGAGGCTTCCGCGAATGTCACCACCGAGCGTTCGCCGGATGCGGCTGCTCCGCCTCAAAAGCCATCGCCTTTCGCCTTCCGCCCTTCGCCTTTCCGCATCGCCCGCTACGCCTGGGGCGACGATTACCACGACCTCATCGAGCGCAAGCTCCAGGTCATCGACGACTGGCTCGCCGCGCGCGGCGGGCGGCAGCGGCATTACGTAGACACCGGGCCGGTGCTGGAGCGGGACTTTGCGGCGCTCGCCGGTGCGGGTTGGCATGGCAAATCGACCATGCTCATTCATCCGAAGCTCGGCACGTGGTTCTTCCTCGCGGAGCTACTGACCACGCTCGACTTCGCGCCCGATGCGCCGATGGCCGACCACTGCGGCAAATGCACGCGCTGCATCACGGCCTGCCCGACCGGGGCGATCACCGCGCCGCAGCGTCTCGATGCCCGGCGCTGCGTGTCGTATCTCACGATCGAAAACAAAGGCCCGATCCCCGAGGAGTTCCGTGTGGCCATGGGCGACCGCATCTACGGCTGCGACGACTGCCTCACGGCCTGCCCGTGGAACCGCTTTGCGCAAGCATCGAGCGAGAGCAGCTTCGCCGCGCGGGAGTTCGTCCACGGCTGGGCGCTGCGCGATTTTCTCGCGCTCGACGACGACGGCTTCCGCGCGCTTTTCAAGAAGTCGCCGATCAAGCGGATCAAGCGCCGCGGTTTCCTCCGCAACGTCTGCGTCGCCCTCGGGAACGTCGGCACCCTCGAAGATCTCCCCGCCTTGGAACACGCCGCCCAAGACCCCGAACCGCTCATCGCCGAGCACGCACAGTGGGCGCTCACCCGGCTGCGGGTGCGGCTTGGGGAGTCGGACGGGGAGGAAAAAAACGGTCTGTCATCCTCGGATATCGCGGAGGAGCGAGAGTAGGGGTGAAGTGAGAGTCGCCCACCAAGCCAAGATCAACGGGGGCGCGGAATGAACTCCAGGGTTGACACCACAACCCGTTGTGTTAAGCGCTCCTCGTGCCCCCCCGTCCTCCACAAGATGTATTGCAGCAAATGCGGTAGCCTCGAAGACAAAGTCATCGACTCCCGCCTGTCGAAAGACGGCAGGGCCATTCGGCGACGCCGCGAATGTGTCCAGTGCACGCACCGCTTCACGACTTACGAGGAGATCGAGCGCGCGGATTTGCGGGTCTTTAAGCGGGACGGGCGGAGTGAGCTACTGAGCAAGCAGAAGATGCTGAGCGGCATGATCAAGGCCTGCGAAAAGCGGCCGGTGAGCGTGGAGGTGCTGGAGAAGACGGCCGAGGAGATCGTGCAGGAGCTGGAGTCGGAATTTCAGCGGGAGATCCCGTCGAACGTGATCGGCGCCAAGGTGATGGACAAGCTGCACCATCTCGATGAGGTGGCGTATGTGCGTTACGCGTCGGTGTATCGACACTTTCAGGACATCGGTGAGTTTTTGGAGGAGATCCAATCGCTGGAACGCCGCCCGAAGCGCAGTGTGCTGCAGCCCGAACTTTTCAAGTAACCCCATCCACCCATGATCTCGCTGAAAGATAATCTGCCAGTCATCCAACTCGCCAGCGGCCAGGTGATCGCCTTTGAGCGCGATTGGCTAGTGCGTTCGCTCGCTCAAGCGGCGGCACGGGCGGGTTACGCAAAGTGGTGGCTGGCGGGGCATGTGGCGGAGAGTGTGACGACCTACTTGCACGACCAGAATGAGGTGAACGTGCTGCCGGTGGAGCAGCTCAGCCGGGCGGTGCAGTCGGTCTTGCAGGTCATCGGCTATGCGGAAGTGGCGCAGCACTTTGTGCCGGCAGCGCCGCGGGTGCTGGTGTCGCTGGTGGAGCTGGCGCGGGAGGCGGGCACGGGCTACGAGCTGGCGTTTTTCGACAAACTGGGGCGTCGCATCCAGGAGCTGTGCCGGGAGAAAAATTCATGCTTCGAGCTGCTCGGGCTGGAGCCGTGCGTGAAGCTGCTCCGGGCGAAGAAGTCGTGGAGCCGGGATTGCGAGACGCTGCGGAGTGAGATCGTACTTTTTGCGCGGGAACAGACGGGGACAGCGGCGGCGGATCACGAAGTGACCTTCTCGCTGGCATGACGATTTTCGAAAGGATCGCCAACCGTGAAATCCCCGCTCGCATCGTTCACGAGACGGAGGAGTTTCTGGCGTTTCACGACGCCAGCCCGCAGGCGCCGGTGCATGTGCTGATCGTGCCGAAGCGGGTGATCCCGCGGATCGCGGAAGCAGCCGGCGATGATGCGGCGCTGCTCGGGCGGATGATCGTGGCCTCGCGGGAGATCGCGGCGCAACTCGGGGTGGAGGAAAGCGGGTATCGGCTGGTGATCAACAATGGTCGCGACGCGGGCGAATCCGTGCCGCATCTTCATATCCACCTGCTCGGCGGGCGCAGCCTCGCCTGGCCACCCGGCTGATTTGACAACTGGGTTATCTCCATTCCTACCATGCTCTATTACCTGCCCATCCTTGTCGCTCTCATCGTCTATCTTGTCCGCATCGCGGAGGTGAAAACGAAACGCAACACCATTCCCGGCAAAGTGCAGGAAAACCTGACCTTCAATCTCTTCCTGATCATCGGCACGGCGATGACGTTCGGCTCGGTCGCGGAATACATCTTCTTCCGCAAAGGCGACTTCTCGTGGATCGCCCTCGGCTTGGGCATCGTCTGCGCGATCGCGTCCTTCAAGATCCGGTGGGCGGCGATCGCGGCGCTCGGGAAATTCTGGAGCCTGCACGTGGAGATGCGCGACAACCACGAGTTCGTGCAAAGCGGCCCGTTCCGCTTCCTGCGCCACCCGACGTATTTCTCGATGATCCTGGAGACGGCCGCCTTTGGGCTGATCTGTAGCGCGTGGGGTATGCTGATCATCGTGCCATTCTTTTTCATCCCCGCCCTGATCATGCGACTGCGCCTCGAGGAGCCGGCGCTCGTGGAGAAATTCGGTGATGCCTACCGGGACTATCAGCGCCGGGTGCCCATGGTCATCCCTTACAAATGGCCCTCCGCGAAATAAGCGAACCGCACCGCCGCCGCGTCGTCATCACCGGGATGGGCGTGATCACCGCGCCCGCGCAAACCCTCGGCCAGTTTTGGAATTGCATCCGCCACGGCATCAGCGGAGGCACGCAGATGACGCGCTTCCCCGCGGGGTCGGCCCCGACCTTGATCGCGGCGCAAATCAATGAATTCGAAGCCGCGAAATACATGGACGCGAAGACGGCGCGGCGTCTGGACTATTCCCATCGCTACGGGATCGCGGCAGCGCGGCTCGCGCAGCAGGATGCGGGGATCGATTTTGAGAAGGTGGACGCGGATCGGGTGGGGGTGGTGGAAGCGACTTCCGCGAGCAGCAACGAGACGGCTTCCAAGGCGGACGAGGGTTACGCCAAGCGCGGCTACAAGGGCGTCGGGCCGTTTGCGCTGATCAATGGCTACAGCGGCGCCGGCTCGGGTGAGATCGCCAAGGAACTAGGCATCCGCGGGCACTCGATCACGCTCAGCTCGAGCAGCGCCTCGGGCAATGACGCGCTGGGTTACGCCGTGAGCATGATCCGCAACGAGGACGTGGACGTGATGGTCGCGGGCGGGGCCGAGGCACCGATCGTGCCGCACATCTGGGGCGCGCTCTGCCTCGCGCAGGTGCTCAGTCGGCGCAACGACACGCCGCAGGCTGCGATGCGCCCTTTCGACAAAACCCGCGACGGTATCCTGCTCGGCGAAGGCGCCGCCTACCTCGTGCTGGAGGAGCTTTCCTATGCGCTGAGCCGGGGCGCGCGCATTTATGCGGAGCTGCTCGGCCACGGGCGAAGCTGCGAGGCTTACCACCCGGTAGCGCCACATCCCGAGGGGCTCGGCTACTTCCGGGCGATTCAGAAAGGCATGCGCGCGGCGCAGATTGACCCGGAGGAAATCGACTACGTAAACGCCCACGGAACCGCGACCGATGCGAACGACATCGTGGAGACCAAAGCCATCAAACGTTTCTTCGGGCCACATGCCCATCGGCTGGCCGTCAGTTCGACAAAACCAGTGACCGGCCACCTGCTGGGCGCGGCGGGTGCTTTGGAGACCGTCGTGTGCGCCCTCAGCATTCATCATCAGGAGATCCCGCTGACGCTCAATTTCGACGAGCCCGGCGAGGGGTGCGATCTCGACTATGTGCGGGGCCGTTCCCGCCCCTACCCCGTCCGAGCGGTGCTAAACCTGAGCAGCGGATTCGGCGGCAAAAACTCCTGTCTGGTGCTGCGGCGCTTCCAATCCTGAGATGCCACTCGATCCACTGACTGACCGTCCCGACATGACGTTCGGTCAACTCATCCCGCTCGTCGGCGCGCTGCTGAACTTCTCGCTCGCGCTCTTCGTCCTCATCCAAAGCCCGCGCGCGGCGGTGGCCCGCATCTATGCCCTCATGGGCGTGTGCTTCGCGGTTTGGAACTTCGGGACGTTCTGGATGTTCCGCGTTCCGGTGGATCCCGCGAATTACGAACTGGCCTTGTTCTGGGCGCGCTTCCTCCAGTTTGGCGTCATCTTCATTCCCCTCACCCTCTGCCACGTCTCGTTCCTCATCGCTCAGATTCGCATCCCCAAGCCGGTCGTCTGGGTGGCGTATTTTCTGCATTTCCTGCTCTTCCTCAGCAATTTTACCGGCTTCTTCCTGGCCGGGGTCCGCCCCTTCAATGACTACGCTTGGTACTCCGTGGCCGGCACGGGGTTCTGGATTTTGAGCGGGGTGTTTTCCCTCATGTGGGTGTCGGTGGGAGTTCTGGTCTGGCATCGCCGGCAATTGCCGCCCCTGGGCAAGCGCCGCGTCACGCCGCTGATTTTTGCCCAGACGGCGTTTGCCATTTTCGGCTGCAACGACGTCCTGCCCATCCTCGGAATCGACAGATATCCGATCATCGACAAGCCGATCTATCCCTTCGGCAGCATGGCGGTGATCTTCTATGGGGTGATCGTCGGCTACAGCGTGCTCCAGTATCAGCTCCTCGATGTGCGCGTGACCCTGAACCGCAGCACGGCCAAGGCGGTGCGCGTGCTCTTCATCTTTCTCACTGGCCTCTGCACGCTGCTCGTCTTCTGGCTCATCAATCCCGCCGACTTCAGCTATTACTCGTTCTTCGCCGGCCTCGGCACGCTGATGATTGGTGCGCTCTGCGCAGCGTTGCTCTTCCCGCGACTCTTCGGCGACAGCAGCGAGAGCGTCGAGCGCCGCATCCTCGGCGACACCTTCGAGTATCAGGATCAGGTGCGGAAATTCATCGAGCAGATGACGTGGTACAGCGACATGAACCTGCTGCTCAACGACCTGCACGACCTGCTCACCCGGGTCTTCCATCTCGAGAGCTACGCCATCATCCTGCGCGACGAGACGAACCTCGGCTACGAGCTGACCCGCGCGCATCCGCCGCAGCCGCTGCGGCAATTGTCCGAACTCAAACCGCAGTCGCCAGTCTTCCAATACTTCGAGTGGAACAAAGGCGAATATCTGCCGCTCAACCAGAACGACACTTATACCCGCAACTCCCCGCTCGCCCGCCAGGCCCGCGAGGTCCTGGCCAGCTTCAACGCCGAGTTTTGCCTGCCGCTCGCCTCGGAAGGCGAGAGCTTCGGGCTGCTGCTCGTGGGCAAAAAAGCGGGCGAGCAATACACAGCGAACGACATCAGCCTGCTCATCACGCTCGTGAAAAGCATGAGCCTGATCGTGAACCAGATCCGGCTGAAGACGCAGATCCTCCAAGCGCAGGAGCTCGACCTCCTCGGCAAGATGTCGCGCGGCATGGCGCACGACCTCAACAATCTGCTCACGCCCGTCTGGACGCTCCTCCAGCTCTCCAGCGAGACCGAGCACACCCAGCCGCTCGACGAAGAACTGCTGCCGGTCGCGCTCCGCAACGTGAAGACCATGCGCGCCTACATCAAGGAAGCGCTCTTCTTTTCCGAGAACTTGCGGCCCGACCTGCAGCTCGGGCGGCTCGACCTGGTCGTCCGGCAGGCCGGCGAAGTGGCGAAGACCAGCCGCAAAAAGGAAATCGATATCGTCACCGCGACCCCCGGCGAGGCGCTCGTGGAAATGGACGAGGTCCTCATCCAGCGCCTCATCGCCAATCTCATCTCCAACGCCATCGACGCCTCGACGCCAGGCGCGCAGATCCAGGTGCAACTCGAGCGCCTCGCCAAGTCCGAGGCTGATCGCGAGTGGTTCCGCGTGCGCATCGCCGACCAGGGCGAGGGCATCTCCAAGGAAAACCTCGGCCGTGTCCTGACGCCCTACTTCACGACCAAGAATCGCGGCGATGAAGCGCGCGGATTTGGGCTCGGGCTCGCCATCTGCCGAAAAATCATCCATCTCCACGGCGGACAGCTCAACATCTCCAGCCAGCCCCGCAAAGGCACCACCGTGCAATTCGATCTTCCCAGCCGCCAACACAAACTCGTCGTGCCCGAGGTGGCTGAACACGCCTGATGCGCACGCTCCTCGTCATCACCAAACAGCCCTCGCTGGCGCACGCGGTGCAGACGGTCCTCGACCCGATCAAGTTCCAGCTCATCACCAAGGAGGTGGTCGGGGAAGCGGAGTTCCTGCTCTCGCGCGGGGCGATCGACGCGACGATCCTCGACGTCGAGTTGACGGATACGCGGGCCATTCGCGTGATCGAGGAACTGAAGGCGTTCGCGCCCGGGTGCCCGGTGATTATTTACGCCGGCGACAAGCAGTGGGAATGGGAGGAAGACGCCTACCTGCTCGGCGTGGAGCACGTGCTCAACAAACCGGTCCGCGGCAAACTGCTCAACACCCTGCTCGACCGGCTCTTCCCGCAGCACGAGCCGCACAAGGTGCTCTTGCCGCAATCCAATGCCCACATCGAGACCGTGGCGCTCCGGCCTTATGTGGATCAGGTCCGCACGCTCGAAGCGCTGCGACGTTTCACCGGCGTGCTCACGCACAGCCTCGACGCCACGGCGCTGCTCAAGCAATTCCTCATGCTCCTGCGGGAGATCATCGGCGTAAACCGCGCGATCATCTTTTTGCGCAAGCCTGCCGCGCTGCTCAGCGATAGCCCGCTCGCGCCCGATGATCGCTGGCTGCGGCCGGCCTGCGCGATCGGCCACGACCAGAGCGTGCTCCAGCATTTCGCGCTGTCGCTCGGCGCCGGCATCGGCGGGCACCTGCACCGGCAGGGCCGCATCCTGCGCGCGGGCAGCCACGAGGCGGTGGGCAGCCGCGAGATCAGCAAGGAATTCCAGCTCCTCGGCGGCGAAGTCGCGATCCCGATCCTCGACCGCGAGTCGCTGCTCGGCGTGGTGGTCTTCGACGAGCGCCTGACCGGTGAGTCCTACGCCAACGAAGAACTCGCGCTGATCTTCCACATGCTTGAGGAGGTCGGCCTCGCGATCCGCAATACCTGGCTGCACGACCAACTCTCGAGCAACCACGCGATGATCGCCGACATCCTCAGCCACCTCGGCAGCGGGTGTCTGGTCATCGGCGGCAACCTCACGACTCTGCACGTCAACTCCGCCGCGAGTTGCTACTTCCTCGGAGCCACGGGCAAGACGCGCTTCGACTTCTCCGACCTGCCGCAGGAGCTCGGGAGCAAGGTCTTCATGGTCATCAAGTCGGGCGAGGGCGTGCCACCCTTCAAGTATCGGCTGACGCATCTCCCTGAGCTTTCCTTCCGCGTGAGCATCCTGCCCTTTCGCACGCAGGATTCCACCGCGAACGCCGCGCTGCTCATCATCGAGGACATCACCGAACACGAGCGGGCGCAGCGGTTGGAAATCGAGACCTCGAATCTGCGCCTCGTGAAATCCATGGCCGAGCACCTCGCCCACGAGATCGGCAATTCGCTCGTCCCGCTCTCCACTCACCAGCAGTTGCTCAAGGAATCGATCAACGACCCGGAATTCCAGGAATCGCTCTCCAATGTGCTCGCCTCGGGCGTGAAGCGGATCTCGCGCCTGGCCAATCAAATGGTCTTCCTCGCCCGCGAATGGCAGGCCGATTTCAGCGACTCCGTGCAGGTCTCCGACATCATCGTCGAGGCCTTCCACGAGGCGCACACCTTCCATCCCGGCAAAAAGCTCGCGCAGTTGCAGTTCAACAAAGACATCTCACCGTGGAAAGTGACCGGCGATCACAAGGCACTGCGGCATGCCTTCTCCGAGATCATCCTCAACGCCCTGCAGGCTAACCCCGAGGACCCGAACGTCGCCGTGCATCTCTCCGAGGGCGAGGGCGGCAACGCGGAGCTGCATGTCGAGGTGCGCGACTCCGGGGCCGGCTTCAATCTCGAAACCGCTCAGCGCGCCCCCGAGCCGTTTTTCTCTACCCGCAATGTGGGGCTGGGCCTGGGATTGACAGTCTCCCGCAAAATTATTGAGAGCCATCACGGCAAAATTGAGATACCCCCACCTCAAAAAGGCGAGCCCGGCATCGTCCGCGTCTCCCTTCCCTTGCAGAACTGACTCTGTAACCACACATTTTGCTAACATTGCTCCTCGCCAAGGCACCTTGCTTGCTTTCTCATCGACGCGAATGAAGCCCACTTCCGTCATCCGCACCCTTGCGCTGATCGCGTTCCCCTGCTTCGCCCCCCTCACCTACGGCCTCGGTTTTCGCATTGCTGATCAGAATGCGGAGGCCACCGCCCGGGGCAATGCATTCGTCGCCACAGCGGACAACCCCTCGGCCGTTTTCTACAATCCCGCGGGAATTACCCAGCTCGAAGGCACCCGCGCCCTGCTCGGCTCCTACTCGATTACGATCGAGAACCGTGTCGACCTAAAGGCGGAGACACCCGGCGAGGACAACAAGTTCTCCAGCATCAACGACGACTTCCAGACCGTGCCGACATTCTTCGTCACGTGGAAGCCGAAGGATTACCCCATCGCCCTCGGCCTCGGTGTCTATGTGCCGTACGGCTTCGGGGTGGAATATGCGGACGACACGCCGTTTCGCTCCGTAGCGATCAAGGGCAACATTCAATACATCACGATCAACCCCGTGATCGCGTGGAAGATCACGGATACGCTCTCGGTCGCAGCCGGTCCCACGGTCAGCTACGGCAAGGCCGAACTCGTGCAAGGCATCCTCAATCCCGGCGACCAGTTTCGGTTCCAGGGCGACGGCGTGGCCTACGGCTTCACCGCCGGTGTGAAGTGGAACCCGCACCGCATGCACCACTTCGGGCTCACCTACCGGAGCGCCGCCAAGATGAACTTCAGCGGACACTCGAGCGTGAAGTCCGATCCCTTCACCGTCGCCACGCCCTTTGGCCCGTTCCCGGTCGCTGGCATCGACACGCGCGAAGACGCCGACGCCACCTTCAACATCCCGCAGAACATCGTCGTCGGTTATTCCTTCCGCCCGGCAGAGGACTGGAACTTCGAGTTCAACGTCGACTGGACTGACTGGAACACGCTCAACAACGTCACGCTCAACCAGACCTCGGGCGACGTCATCCTCCCCTTCAACTGGCGCTCCAGCTTCTTTTACGAGTTCGGCATCACCAAGAAGTTCAGCCACGGCATCAGCGCGAGCGTCGGCTACATCTACAGCGAGAATTCTGTCCCCAACGAAAGTTACAACCCCGCGATTCCCGACTCGAATCGCCACATCCTCAGCGCTGGGGTCGGCCGGCAATACGAGCACTTCAACTGGTATCTCGCTTATCAATACACCTATGGTCCACGCCGCACCATTGACCGGGGAACCGTCGTGGATGGGGACTATCGCTTCGATGGTCACGCCATCACCGTCTCGCTTGGATACAATTTCTGAGCCGACCTCCGCGCACGGGTCCGAAGTCCCGAGCAAACCGACCCTCCTCATCGTCGATGATGAAGAGGGCCCGCGTCAGTCCCTTCGTATCGTCTTTAAGAACGACTACACCGTTCTCGTCGCCTCCGACGGACTCGAGGCGATCATGCTCGCCCGGTCGAACGCCATCGCCGTCTGCGTCTGCGACATCATGATGCTCGGCATGTCCGGTGTCGAAGTGCTCAAGGAACTCAAGCAGATCGACTCGGCCATCGAGGTCATCATGCTCACCGCGTTCGAGACCATCGAGACCGCTCGCCAGGCGCTGCGCCACGGCGCCAGCGATTACCTCAACAAACCCTTCGACATCCCTACCATGCGCGCCGCGGTCTCGCACGCCGCGCAGAAACACCGGGCGACCACGGAATTCCGGCGCAGCAACCACCAACTGCAGGAGCTCCATCGCGTCATCCAGGATCAGCGCGTCCGCGAGGAAATGGCACGAGCGCAGGGCGAGATTTACGCCAGCGTGCTCCACGACATCAATAGCCCGCTGACCATCATCTCGGGCTTCGTCGAGCTCATCAACCGCTCGATGCAGAACGCCGCGCGCGTCGAGGGCGAGCAACTGGAAAACATCAAGGGCGACCTCCACAAGCTCAACGGCCAAGTCGGACGCTGCGTCGAGATCTCCCGCCGCTACCTCAGCTTTCTCCACACCCAAACCGCCGAAAAATCCCACGTCGGCGTGAACCAGATCATGAGCGATCTGAAGGAACTGCTCACCCGCCATCCGAGCGCCAGGGGCAATATGCTCACCGTCGAGAGCCTTGATGAAGACGTCATCGCCCAGATCAATGGCACCGACTTCCTGCAGGTTCTGCTGAACCTCACCATCAATGCTCTGCAGAGCACCGCGCACCCGCACCGCGTCACGGTGAGCTGCGAGTTGCACCCGGACCCGATCGCGCTCGATCAGCTCCCCGACGGCCCGACGCAGCGCATCATCAATCGCGACGCTTTTGCCAACCGCACCC
Organism: Chthoniobacterales bacterium; assembly: GCA_038208565.1. Taxonomy (GTDB): domain Bacteria; phylum Verrucomicrobiota; class Verrucomicrobiia; order Chthoniobacterales; family Chthoniobacteraceae; genus Chthoniobacter. Next base: position 11,869 of record JBBQYR010000024.1, on the reverse strand, counting down.
CGATCCTCGGCGTGAGCATCGAGGACGACGGCCCCGGCATCCCGGCGGAAATCCTCGCGCGCATGTTCGAGCAGCGCTTTACCACCAAGCCGCCCGAGCACGGCACCGGCCTCGGTCTTTCCATCGTCAAGCGCCTCGTCAAGGAAGCCGAAGGCGCGATCTTGATTCAGTCCTCACCCGGCACCGGTGCCCGGTTCACGGTCTGCCTCCAGACGCTGTCCTGATCAGTGCCCGCCGGCCGTCTTCGGTCCGAGAAAGCCGCGCAGGGAACTCGACGCCCCGAGCGGAATCAACGCCAGCGCATAGAGCCCCAGCCCGATCAGGGCGATGCGGGTCGGCTCCGGGAGCGGCTTCACTGACTGACTGTTCATTCGCAGGATGAACAACCCCTGCGCCACGATCGCGATGACCAGCCACGTCGCGAGGACGTAGCGCGCCCAGCCCATGCGCAGCCACATGGCGATGAGCAGCGCCGCGGACCACAGCGAGGAGCCGAAGGCAATGCCGCGCGTGATCGGATAGGGATTCATCTCGTGGAAGCTGAACAGGAAGAGCAGATAGTTCCCCGCGGCCAGGACCACAAACATGGCCAGCAACCACAAACGGGCACGGAGTTTTTTCTTCGACATATCTAGGGGATTATGGGGTAGCGGCTAATTCCAGAATGCGGCCAGGCAACCAGCCCACCTTACTTTTGAAGTCGATGGCGCGCGTATACTCCAGAACAAACACACGCCCATCTCTGATTGCCACCACATCCAGCGGATAGACGGGTGGCGTGCCGAGGCCGCTGGGCTGATGGCACATGCTGCAGCGCTCGAGGTAGAGCTTCTCGCCGCGCGCCAGTTGCTCCCGATCCGGCGCACTGAAGCCGGACGCTAGAGTGGCCAGGAGGCAAAGCACAGTGCGGCGCAGCGGGGGAAACATCCGCGCCAGATTAAGACCGGCTCCGCCTGCGTCAATCCGCGGAACGCCCTACTTCTCGATCCGATACAGCGCGCTTTTCGTGCGCACGATCAGCGCCCTACCGACCGGCGCGGGCGAGGCCATGCAGCCATCCGCGAGGTCGTTCTGCGCGAGGATCTCCAGCTTATCGCCGGGTGCGATCACCGTCGTCTTCCCGCGGGTGTCGAAGAAGTAGATGCGCCCGTCGGCCACGAGCGGCGAGGCCGCGTAATCGCTGCCGAGGCGCTCCTTCCACACGATCTCGCCCGTGGCCGTATTCAGGCACGAAGCGATGCCGCCGCTGCTCACCATGTAGAGCCGATCGCCCACGACCACGGGCGTCGTCTGGTCGGGCACGCCGGTCTTTTGCCGCCACACCACGTGGCTCGCGGTCGCGTCGCCTTTGGCCCCGCCGAGCTTCACTCCCCAGATCTCCGGCTTCATGAAGCCGGTGCAGACGTAGAGCATCTTCCCGTCGCTCACGGGCAGGGGCACATTGGAGAAGCCGGGATAGTCGATCCACCACTGCTCGCGCCCGGTGTCGGGATCGTAGGCGTAGAGCCGCTCGGCGCCGGTGGTCAGCGATTGCGCGCGGCCATCGATGGTGAAAACCACAGGCGTCCCGTAAGCCTTGCGCATGTCCGTCGGCTTGGCCGCGAGCTTGGCCACGCCGGAGCGCTCGGTCTTCCAGGCGCACTTGCCGTCCGTCTTGTTCAGCGCCACCTCGTACTGCTGATCGGTGCCATCGAAGGCCAGCAGCAGCTTGTCGCCGTGCAGCGTGGGTGAGCCACCGGGACCGTTCTGGTGATCGACCACGAACTCCCGATTCTCCCACAGCTTCTTCCCGTCCTTGGTCGAAAGACACGCCGTGCCCATGGCGCCGAAGTGCACATACACGCGGTCGCCCTCGATGATCGGCGAGGGCGAGGCGTAGGAGTTGCGCTTGTGCTTGGGCGGCACCACGGCATTGCGGAAGACCTCGATGTCGTGGACCAGCCGGCCCGTAGCGAGATCGACGCACAGGGCGTGGAGCGACTGGCCGTTGTCGAGCGCCGAGGTCATCCAGACCTGGCCCACGGCGACCACGGGAGAAGACCAGCCTTCGCCCGGCAGCGGCGTCTTCCACTTCACATGCTCCGTCTCGCTCCACTGGAGTGGCAGGTCCTTGCTATCTGTGTGACCGCAAGCCGGGCCCAGGAAACGCGTCCAGCTCTCCCCCGCCCGCGCGGCCTCGGGCGTGAGCAGGCTGAGGGTGAAAAGGGCGGCGCTACAGAGACAGGCGAGCAGTGGGGAACGGGAGGGCATGGCGGTATTGCTGACATCAACCCGGCTACGGGGGAAGCCTTTGGGGGGAAACGGACCGTCCGCCACCGGGTATTGCGCCTTCAGCTACCCGGTATGCGGGCCTCTGCTACCGGGTATAATCCTTTGCTACCCGGTATGCGGGCCTCTGCTACCGGGTACCGTGACGTCTGCTACCCGGTGTTCCCAGCGGGACCACCGGGTACCTTGGCCTCTGCTACCCGGTACTCTGCCCTCTGCTACCCGGTGCTCCCAGCGGGACCACCGGGTACTGTGGCCTCTGCTACCCGGTACTCTGCCTTCTCCTACCCGGTGCTCCCAGCGGGACCACCGGGTAGCAGAGTCGGCGCTGCCGCGCCCCCCGAACCTGTCATCCTGAGCGCAGCGGAGGCGGCCAGGCGGGCGTAGCGGAGTCGAAGGACCTCCAACATCCGCCTTTCCTCACCCGCGTGGCGGAAAGGATGGGTGCGGCCTCCGCAGCGACGCGGCGGAAGCAGAAGGATATTGGAGGTCCTTCGACTCCGCGCCGTCCCACCTTCGCCCCCGACGACGCTTCGCTCAGGATGACAGAGAGTGGGGTTCCCACCGTTTCTTCCGCCCCTTCTTCCGCCCACCCCCACCTCTCGTCCCGCGCCACCAGCCACCCGCCCCTTCCCCCTAGCCGACCAGCACCGCCGCATCATGCCCCCGGAAGACCTCCCCCACCCGCCCGGCGACCTCTTCCACCCCGATCTCCCGCCCGAGCTCCCGGCTGACGCTGGTCATTTCCACCCCGGCGATGCCGCACGGGGTGATGGCCCCGAAGGCGCTCAGGTCGGTCCCGACGTTCAGGGCAAAGCCGTGCATGCTGATCCAGCGCCGCACGCCGACGCCGATGGAGGCGATCTTGCGCCCGGCGATCCAGACGCCGGTCAGGCCGTCGCGCCGGGTGGCATCGAGGCCGTAGTCGCGCAGGGTGAGGATGAGCACTTCCTCGAGGCCGCGCAGGTGCCGGTGGAGGTCCTGCCCGCGCGGGCGGAGGTCGAGGATGGGGTAGCCGACGAGCTGGCCGGGGCCATGGTAGGTGGCCTGCCCGCCGCGGTTGGTGGCGATGACGGGGTGCGGCAGGGCACCGGGATCGCGCAGGCTGGATTGGTCGGGGTTGCGGCCGATGGTGTAAACGGGCTCGTGCTCGAGGAGGAGGAGCTCGTCGGGCAGTGCGGGGTCGGCGGCCTTGCGGGCGACGAGGTCTTCCTGCTGCGCGAGGGCCTCGGCATAAGGGACGCGGCCGAGCCAGCGGATGGAGAGGGAATTAGCCACGGACATTCACGGATGAAACACGGATGGATCGATACCACGGATTCCCCATCCGTGGAAATCCGTGTCCATCCGTGGCGAGGAAATCCCCCGGCTTACTGCGCGGCTTTCTTCGGAGGCTCCGGGCGCTCTTTCCCACCAGTGCGGCCGAACCACTCGACCGGATGCGGGTCGGGCACCTTCAGGTCGATGCGCAGGCGCTTGAGTTCCGCCTCCAGCTCGGTGCGGATGGCGCGGTAGTCGGTGTTGTCGTACTCGCTCGTCATCTCGTTCGGATCCTTCTTGGTATCGAAGAGCTCCCAGTAGTCCACGTCGGTGCCGTAGAAGTGGACGAGCTTGAACGCGTCGGTGATCACGCCGTAGTGCGGGCGCACATGGTGCGGCGCGGGGAACTCGAAGTAGTGGTAATAGAAAGCCTTGCGCCAGTCGGCGGGCGTCTGCCCGCGGAGGATCGGGAGGAGGCTGCGGCCCTGCATATCGGCGGGCACGGGTTGGCCGGCGAGGTCGAGGAAGGTCTCGGCGAAGTCGAGGTTGGAGACGAGGCTGGCATTGACGCTCCCGGGCTTCACCTGCCCCGGCCAGCGGGCGACGAGCGGCGTGCGCAGCGACTCCTCAAAGAACCACCGCTTGTCGAACCACCCATGCTCGCCGAGGTAGAAACCCTGGTCGGAGGCGTAGATGACGATGGTGTTTTCGGCCAGGCCTTCGTCATCGAGGTACTTCAGCAGCTTGCCCACGCCTTCATCGACGGCCTTCACGCAGCCGAGGTAGTCGTGCATGTAACGCTGGTAGCGCCAGCGGACGAGGTCGTCGCCCTGCGGGTTGAGCTTTCGATATTCCTCGTTGCGCGGCTCGTAGTAAGCGTCCCACACTTTCCGCTGCTCGGGCGTGAGCTGCGGCGGGGCGATGAGCTTGGCGTCCTTGGGCGTGAAGGTGTCGCGGATGGTCATGTCCTGCGTGGCCTCGGCCTTGCCGCGCCCGCGGTAGTCATCGAAGAGGGTCGCGGGCTCGGGATACTTGCGGCCCTGGTCGTGATCGAGATGGCGCAGCGCCGGCTCCCACTCGCGATGCGGCGCCTTGTGCTGGCACATGAGCATGAAGGGCTTGGTCTTGTCGCGCTGCTTGAGCCAGTCGAGCGAGGTGTCGGTGATGATGTCGGTCACGTAGCCGTCGAGCTTCACGCGCTGGCCCATCTTGATCATGGGCGGGTTGTAATAGACGCCCTGCCCCGGCAGCACCTGCCAGAAGTCGAAGCCCGTGGGATCGGACTCGAGGTGCCACTTCCCGATGATCGCCGTCTGGTAGCCGCCGGCTTGCAGCATCTTCGGGAAGGTCGGCTGCGACCCGTCGAAGCGGCTGTTAGAGTTGTTCACGTAGCCGTTGAGGTGGTTGTATTTTCCGGTGAGGATGGTCGCCCGGCTCGGCCCGCAGATGCTGTTGGTCACGAGGCAGCGGTCGAAGCGCATGCCTTCCCGGGCGATGCGGTCGATGTTCGGCGTGTCGATGAGCTTGCGGCTTTCGCCATAGGCGCTGATCGCCTGGTAGGCGTGGTCATCGGAGAAGATGAAGAGGATGTTCGGGCGCTTCGCAGTCTGGGCGTGCGCGGAAGACAGCACGGCGGCGGCGAGCGCGAGGTGGAGGAGTGGGCGGATCATAGGGTGGGAGGAGAAGTGTGTTAGTTCGCGGCTTTCGGACGCTTGGGCTGGCCGGCGACGCGGTCCTTCCAAAGCTCGATCGGCACGGCATTCTGCTGCGGCGCACCCGGCGTGCTGCGACCGTCGGCGATGTATTTTTCGAGGAGCCGGGTGAGGCGCGCGACGACTTCGGGATGCTCGGCCTGCACGTTGGTCTTCTCCCCCGCGTCCTTCGCGAGGTCGTAGAGTTGCACCAGCGGGAGCGCTTTCGCCGCCGGGGTGTTGGGCTTGGGATCGCTCCAACCGCCCGAACCGGAGCACAGCTCCAGCTTCCAGTTTCCCTGCCGGATGGAGAAGGAACCATTGATCGAATGATGCACGACCGCCTCGCGGAGCGGCTTGCCAGCTTGCCCCGCGAGCGCCGGGAGGATGCTCACGCTATCCTCACCCGCGTTGTCCGGCACTTTCGCGCCGACGATCTCCGCGCACGTCGCCATGAGATCGACGAGGCAGATCGTCTGGTCGCTGGTCGTGCCCGCCTTCACCTTCGCCGGCCAGCGCACGATGAACGGCACGCGATGCCCGGCCTCGAAGATGTCCGCCTTGTGCCCGCGGAACTGCGCGCTCGGGTTGTGCCCCTTTTCGGCGAGCTCGGGGAAATTGGCCATCGGCGAGCAGCCGTTGTCGCTGGTGAAGACGACGAGCGTGTCCTGCGCGAGGCCGTGCTTTTCCAAGGCCTCGAGGATCGCGCCGAGCGTCGCGTCGGTCTGCATCACGAAGTCCGCATACGGGCTGATCCCGCTCTTCCCCTGCCACTCAGGGGACGGCGCGATCGGAGTGTGCGGCGAGGCCAGCGGCAGGTAGAGGAAGAAAGGCTTGCCCGCTCGGGCATTCGCCGCGCGCGCTTCGATGTGCTCCACCGCTTTGCGGGTCAGCGCGGGCAGGACGCCGATCGCAGAGAAACCCGGCGCGACCGGCCCCTTACGGGTGGCCTTGCCATCGTCTCGCCCGAGCGTCATCGGGTAGGATGTCTCCCCGGTCGGCGGCGCGGTGACGTGATCGTTCTCGATGAAGACGTAGGGCACCATGTCGAGCGAGGCGGCGATGCCGAAGTAGTAGTCGAAGCCCACGCTCATCGGCCCGTTCTTGATCGGTTGCACGTAATCGACGCTGCTCACCTGCTCCGGCTTCTCGATGGTCAGCTCCGACACTTCGCGCCCCTCGCGCTTCACCCAATCCATCCCGAGATGCCACTTACCGACACACGCGGTGTGGTAGCCGTGCTGCTTGAGCAGTGCCGGAACGGTGAGGCGATCGGCTTCGATCAAGCGCGGGCTGAGCCCGCCGAGCACGCCACTTTGCAGTTTCGAGCGCCAATTGTAGCGCCCGGTCATCAAGCCGTAACGGGTCGGCGTGCAGACCGAGGAACTGGTGTGGGCGTCGGTGAAGATCAGCCCTTCCTTCGCGAGGCGGTCGGCATGCGGCGTGGCGATCTTGCCCTCGGGGTTGAGACACTTCACATCGCCGTAGCCGAGATCGTCGCAGAGAATGTAGATGATGTTGGGTTTGGTCGCGGCGTGCAGCGGCACGATGAAGCCGAGGAAAAGAAGCGAAAGGATTGTGCGGAGGATCATGGGGAGAAGAGAACCCGCTTTTTCTGCCGTGGTCGCGCGCTAAAAGCAAACGCCGCCTCGCAGCGGCTAATCCGACTGGCTGAGCCGCTTCTGCTGCTCGCCGTGAAGCAACCCATGCGCTTCCGCCAGGAGCGCCGGGATGCGCTCCGCAAAAGACGAGGCCCCGCACGCCGCCAGCACCGCGGCGGCATCGAACTGCTCCGCATTCACGCCGGGAAACCAATGCCCGGCATTGCCCATCAGGTTGTAGCGCATCCGGCCCCACTCCACGAGATCGAGCGCCTTGGCGAAGTGCCAGAGCCGCACGATTTCCTGCACATTCACCTCGCCCGGCACATCGACGTAATTGGGCAGCCCCTGCTCCCAGCGCGCCGCCCAATCCGCGCCATGCACGCGCGCGATCTCCGCCCGCAATCGCTCCTCGATCGGCGCGATCACTTGCGCTGCCTGCTCGTAGTGCGCGAGCGCGGCGACGTGCTCATCGAAGTCCGAAGGCCGCGCCGCGCCGATGCTCAGCGTGTGGACTTGCGGGCGGGCGAGGCAGTAGAGGTCGTTGAATTGGATCGGCGTGAGCGGCGCACACATCTCGCGGAGCTTGACCGGCGGCTCGTAAAGTTTCCCCCCCTTGTCGCTCGGGCTGATGATGAAGACGCCCATGTCGTGCGCGGTCGCCTTCTCCACGGCGGACCAGTTGAAGTCGTTCACGAAATACCAATGCAGGTTCACGTAGTCGAAGGCGTCGCTTTCGATCGCGCGCAGGATGAGATCGGTCGTCGCGTGGGTGGTGAAGCCGATCCAGCGGCAGCGGCCTTCGCGCTGAAGCTGCCGCGCGGCGTCGAGGCAGCCGCCCGGACGCAACGACCACTCGAGCAGTTCGACGTTGTTGATGCCGTGGAGTGTGAGCAAGTCCACATGGTCGAGCTTCAGGTAACGCATCGACTGGTCGAAGGTGTCGCGGAATTCCCGCGCAGTGGCGAACGGCGCAACCTTGGTCTGCACGATGAGCTTCTCGCGCGGCAGCTTGGGCAGCAGGTAACCGAGCTGCATTTCACTGCTGCCGTAGCCGCGCGCGGTCTCGATGTGGTTGATGCCGAGTTCGAGCGAACGCAGGACCGTGGCTTCGAGATTGCGCTGTCCGGCTTCCTCGACCTTCTTCGGGTCGATGTCATCCCACGACTGCTGGTAGCGCATGCCGCCGCAGGAAAAGACGGGCATCTGGAGATTGGTGCGACCGAAGCGGCGGTAGTTCATGGCGGAGGATTTAGTTGCCCGCGGCGCGCGCTGGCAACGATGATCGCCGGGCATGGCCAAGGTGATTTTTGCCCTCCTCGTCGCTGCGCTCCTCGCGGTGGCCTGGCAGTACGCCCCGACGCTGCGCGCCCGCATGCCCGACGATATCCAAAAGCTCTCCGGTCCCGAACGCGTGGCCCAGGCCCGCGCGCACAGCGAGGCGAACATCCGCGAGAAATATCGCGTCGCTGGGCTGCCGTATCCGGGCGCGATTTTCATCCGCTGGTTCAAGCGCGAGGCGGAACTGGAGCTGTGGGCGCGGCGCGGCGATCATGACTTCAAGCGAGTCGCGACGTATCCGATTCTGAAGTCCTCCGGCGGTCCCGGCCCGAAACGCCGCGAGGGCGACAAGCAGGTGCCGGAAGGTTTCTACGAGATCACCCGCTTTAATCCCGAGAGCCTGTATCACCTCTCACTCGGCCTCGATTATCCCAACGCCGCCGACCGCGTGCTCTCCGATCCGAAGCGACCCGGTAGCGATATTTTCATCCACGGCAAGGACGTGACGATCGGCTGCGCACCGCTCGGCGATGCGGCGATCGAGGAGCTGTATCTCACGGCGCTCGATGCCCGCGAAGCCGGTCAGGCGCGCCTCGAAGTGCATATTTTCCCCGGACGGATGAGCGGGCCGGAGTGGGAGAAATACGCCGCTGAGCAAACGGCAAAGCGTCCGGAGCTGACGAAGTTCTGGGCCCAACTCGCGCCGGTTTACGAGGCCTTTGAGAAAACCCGCGCGGTGCCCGAGATCGAGGTGACGCGCGAGGGGCGTTACGTTTTAAAAGCGCGCTGAGGCGCGCAGACGCAGGTGCGCGACGACTTCGATCTCCGCGGTCTGCGGGAACATATCGAGCGGGGTGACGGAGAGGAGTTCGTAGGCCGAGCCAAACGCCGCGAGATCGCGCGCCAGCGTGGCGGGATTGCACGAGACGTAAATGACTTCGGACGGCGCGGCGGCGATGAGGAGATCGGACACGCGCGGGGTCAGACCTTCCGCGGGCGGATCGATGAGCACGGTCGTCTGCGCCGCCGGATGCTGCGAGAGCACATCCCCGAGCACACTGCTGACTTCGGCCGCGATGTAGCTTTCGCGCTCGCTGGCCGAGCGCCGCGCACTGGCCACGGCAGCCTCATTTTCTTCGATCCCGACCACGCGCTCGAATTGCCCGGCCAGCGCGCGGGCAAAAAGCCCGGAGCCGCAGTAGGCATCGACGAGCAGCCCCGTGCCCTGCACCGCGGCCTGCACGACGCCGACGAGCGCGGCGGCGACTTCGGGATTCGTCTGCTCGAAAAATGGTCCACCACCCGGGGCGCGCAGCGAGTAGTCCCCTTCGCGGACAGGCGTGTGCCGCAGCCGGTGCAACGCGCGATTCACCTCCGGAGCCGCCAGGGCGCAGGACGCGATGTCCACGAGCGAGCGGGCATCGTACGCGTAGAAGCCCGTGACGCCGCCCATGGAATGAACGCGGATGCGATTGCGATAACCGTAGGGCTGCGGAGCGCCGACCGGCGGGCGCATCGGCACTTCGGCGAGCTTGCCCACGCGGCGGAGCGTCTGCTCGACCTGCGCGGCTTTGATCGCGAGCTGGCGCGGATAGGCGATGTGCTGATAGCTGCACCCGCCACAGTTTGTGAAATACGGACACGGCGGCTCGACCCGGTCGGGCGAGGCGACTTCCACCGCGATCAGATCTGCTTCGGCAAAGTTCTTCTTCTGCTTGGTCACGCGGACGGTGACCTTCTCTCCAGGAATCGTGAACGGCACGAAATAGACTTTGCCCTCGTGGCGCGCGACGCCTTTGCCACCAAAGGCCACGTCGTGGATTTCCAAAGTGAGAGAAGATGAGGAGGACATGGGAAAAAAAAGAGGCTTCCGTCACGAGACGGAAGCCTCTTGCAGGAGAGATGGGTGATTACCAGCCGTGGTAGGAGCGGGAATAACGATAGCGGCTTTCGAAACCGAGCTCCGGCGGGAACTCATCGTAGCCACCATGAATCCACGGAATGTTGCTCTTATAGGGATGCTTGTAGGTGCCCTTGTTGGTTGCGAATGGGAACGAAGCAATCTCCCAGACACCGGCCCCCATGCGGAAGAAGAACCGGCCTACACCCTTCACCGGCCCGTAGGTCCAGGCAGCGACATTGCCCTCACGTTCATTGATTTCGCCAGGGTTTTGAAAGAGTTCGGTCCAGCCCCAGATGACGTTGGCGAAACCGCGACTGAGCTTGCGGGTCGGTCCGTAATCGTTGGCCGGCGGGTCCTGGATGTCCGCGAAGGCAGTAGCGCTGAGGAGGGAAACAAGAGCAAGGCTGAGGAGGGCTTTCATGCGATGTGCGAAGCTAGAGCGATTCCCGTGCGGAATGCAAAGCGAATTTCTCGTTCCGCGCTACCCACCGAAGTGTTCCCACAGTTTGGACATTCCATGCCCGGCGAGCCGGAACATGATGGCGAAGTAAATCCACGCCGCGATGTTCACGACGTGGCCGAAAAGCACGAGCAAGCCGTCGCGCTCCATGAGCCCCGCCGTGAGCAGGATCACGGAGATGGCCGGGATGGTGTTGGAAAATGGAATGAGCGGGGGCAGCGGCAGCGCGAGCAGGAATCCGCCCGAGGCAATGGCGAGCCCGATCAGGTTGATCATCCCCGGCCAGCGCTGCAGGAAGTGCATCCGCGGGCGCACCAGCTTTTCCATCCTCCGGCACAGCCTCAGCCCGAAGCCGATGATGCGCTCGAGAAAACTGTAGGCGACCTGCCGGCGCAGGATGAACCCCGGCAGCGATGGCTTCATGCCGAAAAGGATGCGCGATCCGAGGATGATGATGACGATGCCAAAGGGCACCGACAGTCCCGGGATCGAGAAAGGCGCGGCGAAGGGCAGCGAGATGATCATCAGGAAAAGCGCGAACCCGCGCCCCTTCAAGGTCTGCTCGAGTTCCCCGATCGTCATCGACCGCCCGGCGGCTTCGCGCAGGAGATCCTCGAGATCCTCGGAAAGCCGACGCGGCGGCGGTTCCGGCGCTCCGATGGGAGGCAGCAGGATATGCGACGGCATTTTTATTAAGGAGCGCTGGAGGCCACCCGGGCTCGGGCCTGCCACCAACCGAGGGCCGTGAATCCGATCGCCGCGATCCACGGCAAACTTTGGTGCAGGGTGTTCGTGATCGGGTTGCCCGCGACGCGCGCGACCCACGGGTCATCGAGCATCATCCGCAACGCGACCCAGCCGAGCACGCCGCCGCCCAGCCAGATGATCAGCGGATAACGGTTCATCAATTTCGCCAGCAACCCGCTCCCCCACACGACCAGCGGCAGCGACAGGAGCAGCCCGAAAATCACCAGCACCATATCGCCGTGCGCCGCGCCGGAGATGGCCATCACGTTGTCGAAGCTCATGACCACGTCCGCGAGGATGATGATACCGATCGCCTCTCGCAGGGATGCGCCTTGGCGAACGTTTTCCTCCTCACCGGGCGCGTGGGCTACGAGCTTGTAGGCGATCCAGACCAGCGCGAGTCCACCGATCAAACGCAGCAGGGGGATGGCGAGAAGCCACGTCACGAGCGCGATAAAAAGCAGGCGCAGAACGACCGCCCCGAGCGTGCCGTAAACGCGTCCCCAGAACTGCTGCTTCGCCGGCAGCGAGTGGACGGCCAGCGCAATGACGAGGGCGTTGTCGCCCGCGAGGACGATGTCCAGCAGGACGATGGAAATCCATTTACCCCAGAACTGCGGATCGCTCAAAAAGTCCATGAAGAACCGGAGGAGGAGAT
>JBBQYR010000023.1:0-39780 GCA_038208565.1 Chthoniobacterales bacterium | reverse complement strand
GCAGAGTCTCGCCCGGAGGAGGGGCTCTACTTCGAGGAGCAATGGCGTCATGCCCGGTCGCAAAATCCCGAGTTCATCTTCATCACTGGCTGGAATGAATGGTTGGCGCAGCGCTTCCTCTCTGATGGCACGCAGTCTTTCCAAGGTCGTGTCCTGCCTGCGGGCGAGACCTTTTTTGTCGATCTCTACGACCAGGAGTTCAGCCGTGACATCGAGCCGATGCGCGGCGGTTTCGGCGACAACTACTACTGGCAAATGGTCGCGAACATCCGCCGTTACAAAGGGGCCCGCCCGCTGCCTCCTTCATCCCCCGCCAAGACCATCGCCATCCCTGGCGACTTCGCACAGTGGACTGACGTGAAGCCCGTCTATCTCGACGACTTGCATGACACCACTCATCGCGATCACGACGGCGTGGCTGGTGCAGGCCACTACACGAACAAGAGCGGTCGCAAAGACCTCGACACCGTGGTGGAGAAGCAACCGAAGCAGCTTGAAAAGGAAATCGCCGAACTGACCCGCGAAGCCGAGCGGTTGGCGGGCGAAATCGGGAAACAAACCGGCACCCCGCCGCCAGGAGAGGCGTAGCAGGCTCCGGCACTCGACAGCCCGGCGGGGCTGCGGCTTACTGCGCGGCTCCCCGTCGCATGCTCGCTTCGTTTCTCACCACGATTTTCTTTTCGCTGTCGGTGATCTTCGCCGCGCGTTCGGCGCGTGTGCTTGGCGGACAGACGGCAAATTTGGCGCGCATCACGCTGGCCACGGTGCTGCTGGCATTTTGGGCACACCTTTTCGGGCAAGGACTGCGTGGTGGCGGGCTCGGGTGGTTTTTCCTCAGTGGTGTGATCGGTTTCGGGCTGGGCGACATGGCGCTTTTCGGCGCGCTTCCGCGCATCGGTCCTCGGCTGGCGATCCTCATCACGCAATGCCTCGCGGCGCCCATCGCAGCGATGGTCGAGTGGCTCTGGCTTGGCACCAGTCTGCGCCCGGTCGATCTCGCCTGCGCGGCGGTGATCCTCGTTGGGGTGGCCATCGCCCTCGCGCCGGATCGTGGGGTGGAAGTGGCGCGGCGGACTTTCTGGATCGGTGTGTTGTTTGGCATCGGCTCGGCGCTCGGTCAGGCGAGCGGCGCGGTTTTGAGCCGCAAGGCCAACGATGCGGCGGCGCTCAGCGGCTTCGTGATCGATGGCGGCACGGCAGCTTACCAGCGAGCGATCGGCGGCCTGCTCATGACGATCGTCGGTTTCCTCCTCCTGCGCCGCGCGCAAGGTCCGTCCGAGGAACTGCCCGCTGGCAGCTGGAAAAAGGGCGCGCCGCTGGTGGTGGCGAACGCGCTGGCCGGGCCGACCATCGGCGTCGGTTTTTACCAATGGGCGCTGCGCACCACGCCGAGCGGGATCGTCCTCCCGATCGTCGCCACCTCGCCTCTCGTCACGATCATCCTGTCTTTTTTCATCGATGGCACCCGCCCGACCCGCCGGGCGGTTATTGGCGGATTGCTCGCGGTTGTCGGGGCCGTCGCCTTGAAGGACGCGCAGTCGGATTGGTGGCTTTTTCACGGGTTCAGAAAATTCCTGAACATTTGAGCCGGGCGTGTAGTCTGAAGTTCCCTATGAAAAAGTTCCTCACCCAAATCCTCTCTGTGTGCGCTGTTCTCGCGGTCACTTCATCCGCCGCCCTGGCTGCCGCCGGCTGGGACGACGACTACGAAAAAGCCGTCGCCAAAGCGAAGGCGGAAAAGAAGATGGTGCTCCTCGATTTCACCGGCTCGGACTGGTGCGGCTGGTGCATCAAGCTCGACAAGGAGGTCTTCTCGAAGCCCGAGTTTAAGGAGTACGCCAAGGCCAACCTTGTGCTGGTCGAGGTGGATTTCCCGCAGGGCAAACGCCAGACCAAGAAGCTCAAGGAGCAGAACGAGAAGCTCCAGCAGGAACACGGCGTGCAGGGCTACCCGACGATCATCGTGCTGAATTCCGAGGGCAAGAAAGTCGGCAAGCTCGGCTACATGGAAGGTGGGCCGAAGGCGTTTGTCGCCAAGCTCGACGAATTGAAAGGCAAGTAAGCTCCGATCCTCAAACTACCGATTATGAAGACGCCCTTTCTTAAGACAGTCGCGGCGTTGACCGTGGCGGCTCTCGGCACTCTCTCCGTGCAGGCGGGTGAAGGCTGGAGCGATAACTTCCAGGACTCGCTGGCCAAGGCCAAGACGGAGAAGAAGCTGCTTCTCGCCGAGTTCACCGGCTCCGATTGGTGTCCGCCGTGCAAGAAACAAGCGGCCGAAGTTTTCTCCCAACAGGAGTTCAAGGACTACGCCGCCAAGAAGCTCGTGCTTGTGGAACTCGACTACCCACGCAGCAAACCAATCTCCGACACGGTGAAGGCGCAGAACCAGGATCTGAAGACCAAGTATGCCATCCGCGGTTACCCGACGGTCATCGTCTTCGACGGCGAAGGCAAAGAGCTCGTCCGTTGGGTCGGCTACGGCGGCGGTGGTCCTGCAGCTTTGATCGCGAAGATCGACCCGCTCGCGAAGTAATTGCCCGCGACCAAATCACTCACGAGACGGCCCGGTGAAAACCGGGCCGTTTTCGTTTTCGCGGGCTAGTAGCTCTTCGCCCAGACCACCCGGCGCTGGCTCGGCTCGCCGGTCAGGATGCACTTCCCAACTTCTTCCGGCGCGTTGAACGGAATGCAGCGGATCGTCACTTTGAGGTCTTCCTTGATCTTCGCTTCGACTTCCGCCGAGCCATTCCAATGGGCCAGCACGAAGCCGCCATGGATCTCGGGCTTGTTCGCGTTCTTCGCGGTGAAGAAGTCGTAAAACTCTTCCTTCGTGTCGATCTTCACGGTGTTGGCGTCGCGGTATTCCGTGGCGCGAGCGAGGAGCGCGCGCTGGATGTCTTCGAGGATACCGGGTGCGCAGCTCGCGAATTCTCCGAGCGGCATGAAGGCCTTGCTCTTCGGCGGCGTGTCGCGCCGGGCCACGGCCACGGTGCCGTTTTCCAGATCGCGCGGGCCGATTTCCACGCGGATCGGCACGCCTTTCTTGATCCACTCCCAGCTCTTGGTGCCGCCGCCGATGTCGCGCTTGTCCACCTCCACGGTCAGGGATTCGCCGCCAAAAGCGGTCTGTGCGCTGAGTTCCGCGGCGAGTTGATCCGCCGCCGCATAGACCGCATCGCGGGTCTCGGGCTTCGGCGCGATGGGCAGGATGACGATCTGCGTCGGCGCGATGCGCGGCGGCAGGACGAGGCCGTCGTCGTCGGAATGCGCCATGATGACCGTGCCGATGAGCCGCGTGCTGACGCCCCAGCTAGTCGTCCACGCCAGCTCTTCCTTGCCTTCGCGCGATTGGAATTTGATGCCGCTGGCCTTGGCAAAATTTTGCCCGAGGAAATGCGAGGTGCCGGCCTGGATGGCCTTGCGATCCTGGACCATGGCCTCGATGCAGAGCGTCTGCACCGCGCCGGGGAACCGCTCGCTCGCGCTTTTCTCACCGGTGAAAACGGGCAGCGCCAGAAACTCGCGCGCAAAGGTTTCATACACGTGCAGCATCTGGTTCGTCTCGGCGATCGCCTCGTCCGCCGTCTCGTGGGCGGTGTGGCCTTCCTGCCAGAGGAACTCCGCGGTGCGCAGAAAAACGCGCGGGCGCATTACCCAGCGGACGACGTTCGCCCATTGGTTGATCAGGATCGGCAGGTCGCGGTAGCTCTGCACCCACTTGGCGTAACTCGCGCCGATGATCGTCTCGCTGGTCGGGCGCACGACGAGCGGCTCGGTCAGCTCCGCGCTCGGCGCCGGACGCAGCCCGCCTTTGCCATCGGATTCGAGCCGGTGATGCGTGACCACCGCGCACTCCTTGGCGAAACCTTCGACGTGCTCCGCTTCCTTCGCGAGATACGACATCGGGATGAAAAGCGGGAAGTATGCGTTCTTGTGCCCGGTGGCCTTGAACATCGCATCGAGCACCTTCTGCATGTTTTCCCAGATGCCGTAGCCCCAGGGCTTGATGACCATGCAGCCGCGGACGTCGCTGTTTTCCGCGAGGTCGGCGGCGCGCACGACCTGCTGATACCACTCGGGGAAATCTTCGGCGCGGCGCGGGGTGATGGCGGACTTTTCTTGCTGGGGCTGGCTCATGGCGTGTTGGGAAAAAGGGACGCGAAGCTAGAGGCCCTGCGGCTGGCAGACAAGCCACTGTTCGCGCAATCCGAGCCGTTCGACATGCTCTTCGACAAATGCGCGGTCGATATCCACGAGCTTCAGCAGGTTCTGGATGTCGCGAATGTGCTTCGGGCTGTCGCCTTCGCGATAAAATTCCAGCTTCTTCAAAATGATCGCCTCGGGTGGCGCGACCCAACACTTCTGATCCTGCCAGACGATTCGCTGGCGATGTCGGAGCGCCCAGCTTTGCAAAGGATCGCGGCCAGGCAAATAGCAGTCGGCGCGATCTTGAGTGGCCTGATGAATGAGATTGAAATGTCCGCGCTCGCTGCGGGTGATCTCCTCACGCAGCACTTCGCGGGGTGGGCGGTAGAATTCTTCCTCTGGGAAAGCTTGTTCGAATCGGTCAACGTCGATCAACGACAGGCCGATCACCATGTCGACATCTTCGGTGGTGCGGACTGCTCCGTAGGCCAGCGTGGCAAATGCGCCGACGATCATATAGGGGATGCCGACGGCTTCGAGAGGGACCGTAAACGTCCAAGGCAACTCAGGTTCCGCCATGGCGCATCAGCTTCCGCGCTTCGGCGAGTGCTTGCTCTTCGGTCCAGTCGGGATGCCGACGGCGCACGCCCGCCGCGATGAATTTGCGCGCCGAGCGCAGAAAAATGAGCCCGCGGTTCAGACGCTCGCCGAGGCTCATCTTGCGAATCCGTGCGATTTGCAGCGGGTGGAGATCGTCGGTCATAACTTCGCCAGAAACTTACCGAAAAACTCCACGCCGCGCTCCAAATCTTCCACGGCGATGTATTCATCCTTGGTGTGCGCCTGGAGGATCGTGCCCGGCCCGAGCGCGATGGCCGGCATACCGCGTTCGGCGAAGTAGCAGGCGTCGCAAAACCACGGCGCGCCCACCGGTTTCGCGCCGCATTCGCCGAGCTTGAGGATCAGCGGGTGGGTCGGATCGGTGTAAAGCGGCGGCGCGGGGATCGCGGAGACCAGCACATCGGGGCAGATCTCTTCGAGCCGCTCGGTGAAGTGGTCGATGATCTCCGGGCGGTAGTGCGCGGGGATGAAGCGCATGTCCACGCTCGCCTCGCACGAGTCCGGGATCACGTTCGTCTTCGTGCCGCCCTTGATCGTGCCGATGCTCAGCGTCGAGGTCCCCAGCACCGGATCGATCTGCGCGGCAAACTCGGCGGCGAATTCCGTGCGGATGCAGGCCAGCACATCGAGCATCTTGTTGATCGCGTTGTCGCCCAGTTCCGGGCGCGAGGCGTGGCCGGCCTGGCCGGTCGTGCGCAGGTTGAGAAATGCGGAGCCCTTGTGCGCGTGGACCACGTCGAGGTCGGTCGGCTCGGCGGCGATCACGAAGTCGAAGCGCTCTTCCCGGGCCAGCGCCCGCGAACCGTGCTGATCAGCCTCTTCGCTCATCAAACCGGCGAACCAAATCTCGTAGCCGAGCGTCGGCAGCTTTTCGCGCGCTTCCTTCAGCGCCCAGAGCATCGCGGCCATCGGGCCTTTCGTGTCGCTCGCACCGCGGCCCCAGATTTTCCCATCGCGCAGCTCGCCGCCAAAGGGATCGATCGACATTCCGCCGACGCTCACCGTGTCGGTGTGCGGGGCGAAAAGGATGCGCGGTTTGCCGGGGCGGTCGCCGGGCCAGTGCGCGACCACATTTGGCCGGTCGGGCAGCACTTCGCGCAGCTCCACCTCCGCGCCGAAGCTCACGAGAAACTGCGCCAGCCACGCCGCGATGCGCCCTTCGCCGACACCATCCGTGCCGGGTTCGCCGTGCGGATTCACGCTCGGGATACGGACCAGCGTTTGCAGCAATTCGACAACTGAGCGCGGCTCGTTCATGGGCCTCGACTGTGGCGGTCGGTCCTCCAGCGGGCCAGCGAATTGCGCGTTGTCGGGATTCCTTCAGGGTTGAATGCCAGGTCCGGGCCTTGATACCGTCGCGGAGTTCCCCAACGCCCTCACCCTACCAATTTCGCCATGTCCGGAGACTCCACCCAAAAAGTCAGCCTCGGCTGCGGCACGCTGATCCTCATCGCGCTGATCGTCCTGCTCTTTAGCAATGGCGGAGGCAATCGCACCGCGCGCGAAATCACCGAGCTGAAAAACAGTGTCACGGCTTTGCGCAGCGAGGTCGTTTCCCTCCGTCAGTCGATCGAGAAACAGGACCAGTTGTTGCGCCTGCGGATTCCGCCCCAAGGCACGCCGCCGCTTCTGGCGGAACCGCGGTAGGTCAGACGACGGGATCAAAGCCGCCCTTGGCAGGTCGGGTGTTTTGATTAGTTTCCACCTGCCGCTGACGTTCCCCGCGGCATCCTCCCAAACCGCCATGAAATTCTTCCTCGCCTTCGTTCTCGGCGTCGTTTTTTCCCCGATGGCGTGGGCCATTCCGCAGACCGTCCAAGGCCCCGGCGCTCTGATCCTCGCTGGCCGGCCTTTCGAGCAGTTTGCCAGCGACCGCGCGACTTGGGCGCCCGGCGCAGCGTTGCCTGGCGCTTGGTCGGCGCCGGCCGCGGATGGGGCGCGCACGTTCACGGAACCGGCGGTCATTTTTGGCCTGCCCGCGGCGGAAGTGCGCGCCTCGCAATCGAGCGACCGCCTCACGCAGTTCCGCGTGGTCTATCGCGAGACGGGCAAGGATCGCCGGACGCTTTTCACCCGCGTGACGCAGGGCATCGCCGCGTTCACCGGCCATCCGGCGACGAGCGAGGGCAAGGACGCGAAGGTCTTTCGCCACGAGAAGACGCAGATCCGCGCGACTCCGGTGCGCGAGGGCGAGGTCATCGTCGAGATCATGCCCGTGCCATGAGGTGGGCGGTCGCGGCGCTCATCGTCGGCGCGATCACCGCGCAGGCGCAGGAGGTCGATTTCACGCCCGGCGCCCGCGCGCTCGACCGATGGGAGCAGCTCGCGGCGGCGCGCATCTGGTCGCGTCCGCAGACGCAGAGCGCGCGACTTTTCCGCACCTGCGTCGCCCCGGCGAAGGTGTTTGGCCGCGAGACGGCATCGGTCGCGGGCAGTTTTGAAAACGGGAAAATCCAGGCGCTGACCATCGTCTTCCTCGATTCCGGCGCGTGGTTTGGCTACGTGCCCGACGACCAGCAGAAGACCGTCGCCGCGACCAAGGGCCCGCAGTTTGCCAAGCTCTACGCGGAGACCGCCGCGGCGGTGCGGCGCGAGCTCGATGCGCTCGGCGGTCCGGGGCGCGAGGTGACTTTCGGCGCCACGCCGTGGCTCAAGCACAAGGCCGTCATTTACCAATACGGTGGCCTCGGCGCGCGGCTCACGCTCTGGCCCGATCAGCTCGTGAAGCTCACGCTTTTCCGCGAGCCCGCCGATGCCGCGCAGCTCCTCGAAGCGTGGCGGCGCAATCCCGATCGGAGCGGCCCAGCGCGGGTGCTTGCGGCCAATGTCCGCACCGCCGCGACCGGCGACCGCATCATCGATGGTCTGCCCGTTTTCCCGCAAGGCGATCGCGCCTACTGCGGCGTGTCCGCGCTCGCCATGGCCATGCGCGCCGCAGGGCTCACGCTCGATACCGAGGACTTCGCCGCGGGCGCGGGTATTCGCTACGGCAGCACCGCGAAGTCCCACATCCGCGAGGTCTACACCGCGGCGGCGCGCGAAGCTGGGCTGAGCATTTCCTCGGGCCCGCGGTTTGAATTTACCCGCGCCCAGCAGAGCATCGACGCCGGTTTTCCCGTGATCGTCTTCCGCCGCTGGGACCAGCAGCGCGACTACGTGCACACCACTTTCACCCAGCGCTTCGCCGCCGATCCGACGGCGCAGCTCCCGCGCCCCGATGCCGCGGAGCAGAAGACTTGGCCGATCCGCGAAGGCTTCATGCACGCTTCGGTCATCAACGGCTACAACAGCGCGCGCCGCGAGGTCATCTTCAGCGAGAGTTGGGCGGAGGCGGCGCGCAATCGGCGGATGCGCGTGGAAGAGATGGAGGCGACCTGTTACCTCGCCTACTATCCGCGCTTGTGAAGTTCCTGCTCCTCCTGCTTTTCCTCGTCGCCAGCGCGGGCGCACAGAATCCGCGACCGTGGCCCGCCGAGGCCGTGGCGGAGAACTTCGACGTGCGCGTGCTGAGCGAAGACCGCGCGACGGGTGCGACGACGTATCAGAGCCCGCACTTCCAGATGGCCTCCGACGTGAGGCTCCCGGTGAGCGCGGTGCGCGATCTCGCGGCGGTCTTTGAAGCGACGCGCGTGGCCGTGCGCAGCATCCCGCTCGGGCTCGACGCCGCGCCAGAGCCGCCGATGTATCGCGTCATGTTTTTCTCCGACGTCGGCGCGTATGGCGCGGCGGGCGGTGCGGGCGGGAGTGGGGGATTTTTTAATGGGCGCGAGATGCTCCTGCTCTTGCCGAATCTCGGCATCCAGAAAACCACCGGCGGCCTCACGCTCGCGCACCAGCAGCACCTGTTCGTGCTCAAGCACGAGGTCACGCACCAGATCATGGGACCGTGGAATCGCTTTCTCCCGCCGTGGCTGCGCGAAGGCCTCGCCGAGTGCATCGCCTCCACGCCTTACACCCGCGGGCGCTACACCTTCAGCGGATGGGACGCGGCGCTGCGCGACTACCTGCTGAAGTGGCGCAAGACCAAGGACCAGCGCAGCCTCCGGCTCATCCCGGCGGGCGAGCTCATGGCGCTGAGCGGCCCGCAATGGCAGGAGCAGGTCAGTGCGCTCGCGGCTTACGATCACTACAATTCCGCCGCGCTGCTCACGCATTGGTTCCTGCATCACGACGGGCACGGCGACGCCGCGGGGCTCGCGGAATATTTCCAAACCCTCACGCGCCGGACGCCGCCGCCCGAAGCCCTGGAGCGCTCGCTCCTGCGGGGGCGCACGCCGGAGCGGATCGAGGAGGAATTGCGCACGCTTTGCCGCAAGATGGCGCTGCAGATCGAGGCGCGGTGAAGATGTTAGCCACGGATGGACACGGATCAGCACGGATGAAGGCGGAAAAATCCGTGTTTCATCCGTGAGCATCCGTGGCCAGATTCCTTGCCCGACGATTTGTCCGTCCTGAATCCCCTTTCGTAACTTGAACCCCACGCCCACGCTCCCACGCATCGCCGTCACCATGGGTGATCCCGCCGGGATTGGCCCGGAGCTTTGTCTGCGCCTGCTCACGCATGCCGAGTCGGCGCACGTCGCGCAGCCGATCATCTACGGCGATGCGGGCGTGCTGCGGCGGGTGGCGGAAAAGCTCGCGCTGCCGTTCGATGCCGCGCGCGTGGTGGATCTCGGCGCCATCGCCGCGGAGGACGTGGTGCCGGGCCGGGTCGACGCCCGCTGCGGCGAGGCGGCGTATCGTTACGTCATCGCCGCGATCGATGCGGCGCTCGCAGGCGAGGTGGAGGCCATCGCGACTGCGCCGCTGCACAAGGAGGCGCTCCATGCGGCGGGGCACGATTACCCCGGGCACACCGAGATCTTTGCCGAGCGCATGCACGCCGAGCGCTCGTGCATGATGCTCACCGCGCCGGAGATCACCTGTAGCCTCGTCACCGTCCACGTCGGGCTCGGCGAAGTCGCGGGCCTGCTCACTACGGAGCGCATCGGCGAAGTCATCGATCTCACCGCCGCGGCCATGCGCCGGTTGCGGGGACGCGAGCCGCGCCTCGTCGTCTGCGGGCTCAATCCCCACGCCGGCGAAGGCGGGCTCTTCGGCCAGCGTGAGGAGGAGCGGATCATCGCTCCGGCAGTCGCCGCGGCCCGCGCCCGTGGACTCGCGATCGAGGGCCCGCTCTCGCCCGACACGGCTTTTCTCCCGACGATCCGTGCGCGCACCGACGCCTACGTCTGCATGTATCACGATCAGGGCCTCATCCCGCTCAAGGCTCTCGCCTTCGACTCCGCGATCAATACCACGCTCGGCCTGCCCATCGTCCGCACGAGCGTCGATCACGGCACGGCCTTCGACATCGCGTGGCAGGGCGTGGCCCATCCCGCGAGCCTTTACGAAGCCGTGCGCCTCGCTGCCGTGCTCTGTGCTCCCTGAATCATGAGGCCCGTTGTGCAAATCCTCCGCCTCCTCGCCGCCTGCTTCTTCCTCGTCGCGAGCGCGTGCAGCAGCCTGCCGCCGGGGGCGGGCTGCGTGGCGGAAAAGCCCGGCGTGGCGAGCATCAATGCCGGTGCCGGTCGCGGTGAAGCACTCTACATCACGCTGCGCGGGCCGCAGGGCGAGCCGTGGAAATTCATCGTCGATACCGGCGCGCCCGACACCATGCTCGACCGTTCGCTGGAGCCGCTGCTCGGCCCGGTGCTCGGCACCGAGCAGGCGCATTACGGCTACTTCGGCGTGCGCCCGGTGAAGGTCTTTGCCGCGCCCCGGCTCGCGCTCGGCGGCGCGCCGCTCCGCACCGGCGAGCGCGTGCGGACCGATGACTTCGCGGTCCTTTTCCCACGCCGCCACGTGAAGGGCATCCTCGGCATGGACTGTCTGCGGCACTACGTCCTGCAGATCGATTTCGGCGGCGGCAAGCTGCGCCTGCTCGATCCCGCGCGCCCGCCCGGCGGCACGCTCGGCCAGCCCTACCGGCTGCGTTCGGAAGGGGGCGCGATCTACCTCGAGGGCGATCTCTTCGGGATCGGGCGCCACACTTTCCGCGTCGATACCGGCTGCACCATCGATGCCGTGCTGGAGCGCCCGCTTTTCGACCAGGTGCTCGCCGGGAAGCAGCCGCTCCAGACCCGCAGCTTTCCGTCGCCCGCTGGCCGGCCCATCGTGGAGTGCGTCTTTGCCCTCGGCACCTTCGACGGGCGCACCCACGGTCGGCTCGTGGTGGATGGCGCGGGCGACAATCTGCTTGGCCTGCGCTTCCTCGCCCGGCACGGGGTCACCTTCGACTTCCCGCGGCAGACGCTCTACCTGCGTCCGTAGGGGCGAAACGCGGGCGCGGGTTCCCGCGGCCAGCATCGCAGGGGGCCGTGGTGGGGTCGGTCGCCGATTCAGGAGGTAATATGAAAACATTCCTCATCGCCCTGATCGGCATCTTCGCCCTGACCCTCGGGGCTCCCCTCGCGCAAGCGCGTGACAAGCACAAGGACAAGGACAAACACAAGGACCGCGACCACCGCAGCCACTCTTCCAAATACCGCGACAACGATCGCGGATATCGCTCCTACCGGACCTATCCGCAGAGCAACTACTACCGCTCCTACAGCGATTCCCGGAGCTACGGCTACCGCTCTTACCGCGAACCCGCCTACGGCCACGGCTACTACTACTCGCGCCGCCCCTCGATCAGCTTCAGCTTCGGGCGGTAAACCCTGAGCAGGAGTCAGCCGATCCGCGCGGGGCAACCCTTGGTTTGCCCCGCGCGGATTTCTTTTTGCCACCAAGGCCCCGGCCCGGCCCGCGAACCCCACTCGAATAGCGCTGCCGGCGCCCTCGTCTCTGAACCAACCTATGAAACTACCCTGCACCCTCGCGCTGGCCGCCGTCTTGGGCGTCACCGCGCTTTTCCCGACGACTGCTGAGGCCAAATCGAAGTCCAAGTCGGACCATTCCAAATCGAAGTCGTCGTATCACCATCACCACCACGATCATCACCGGCACTCGTATCTCGTGCGGGTGTGGGTGCGCGGCCACACGGTGTGGCGGCACGGCCACCGTCACTACGTGCCTGGCCACTATGAGTGGCGCCGGGTCTATCGGTAAGGCGCCCCTGCTCCCTGAGTTCCGCCTGGCGCCTCCCTGAGGCGGCAGGCTTTTTTACGGGTTACAGCGGTTCTCTTGGACGGCTCGGCTGGGGTGGGAACGCCAACGGCGTTCGATCATCCAGCCTGGGGTTGGCGCGAGGAACGAGCGCCTACCCCAGGAATCGCCAAGACGTGGCCAAACCCTGAAAGGGTTTCATGGAGGCCCGGACGCCGCCCGGAGATTCAACCCCGGTGGGGTTGATGCCCTTGTGGGGCCCGTTCCCAGGGTAGCTCGTGCCTCGCAACCCTGGGCTGGATGATCGAACGCCGTGGGCGTTCCCTTGGCGCGAAGTTCTTCCGCGCTCGACACCACCCGGCCCGCCGGGCAGCGTCTCGGGCACTTCGAGGTTTTCCCAAATGCGCCCGCTGCCTGAACACCGCCCTTCCTGGCTGAGCACGATCCTCTTCGCGCTGGTGGTGGGTGTATTCTTTCTATGCCTCGGCGGCGGTCTTGCCGCGACCGCGATCCCTCGACCTACTTTTCCCGAGGATCTAAATCAAGTAACAGAGGCTGCCTACAGACGAGCTGATGAAGACCGGGAATCGCTGCAGTTTATCCTGATGCTCGGCTCAGGATTGATAGCCGCTGAGCTGTCAGGATTGGCATGGCGTTCACCGGACAAGCTACGCTTTAACATTACCTTCTTTTCGGGGCTGAGCCTTCTACTTGTGACGTTTTTCCATGTTCGCGCCGTACAGAATGCCGCAGCCGAACATGACGATAAGTATGAAGTGAGGTATGCGCCTGTGCCCGGTCTTGTCATTGCATTGATGAGCACCACCACAGCTCTGGTCCTAATCCTAACGGCCCTAAATCTGGACCGTCAGGGCCAACGCAGGGACTGACCTCTTGAACTCACCCCCGCCGCGAGGCGTGGAACCACTCGACGAATTTCGGAATCCCTTCCGCGATCTTGGTGTGCGGGTTGTAGCCGAGCAGGCGGCGGGCTTTGTCGATGTTGGCGTAGGTCAGCGGGACGTCGCCGGGTTGCTCAGGCATTTTATTGATCACGGCCTTTTTCCCGAGGCTCTGCTCGATGGTGGCGATGAGGTCGTTGAGCGTGGTGGTCTGGCTTTCGCCGAGATTAAAGACGTCGCAGAGGGCGCCGTCGTAGGTCAGGCAGGCGCGCAGGCCCTGGAGGATATCGTCGATGTAGGTGTAGTCGCGGCGCGTGGTGCCGTCGCCGAACTGGTTGATCGGCTTGCCGTCCTGGATCGACTTGGTGAAGGCGTGGATGGCGAGGTCGGGGCGCTGCCGCGGGCCATAGACGGTGAAGAAGCGCAGCGAGAGGGTGCGCAGGCCGTAGAGGTGGCTGTAGTTCGAGCAGAATTGCTCGGTGGCCATCTTGGTCGCGGCGTAGGGCGAGATGGTCTGATTGATGAGCATGTCCTCGGAGAAAGGCGCGGTCTTGATGACGCCATAAACGCTGGAGCTGGAGGCGGAAACGACGCGGGGAACGCCATGGAGTCGGGCGGCTTCGAGGATGTGCCAGGTGCCGGTGATATTGGTGTCGATGTAGAGCTTCGGCTGGCTGATGGAAGGGCGCACGCCGGCGCGGGCGGCGAGGTGGACGATGGTGTCGGGCTTGGTCTCGCGGACGGCTTTGTCCACGGCGTCCCAATCGCGCAGGTCGGCCTCATAGACGGGCACGTCCTTGGCGAAGCCAGCGACGTTGGCGCGCTTGATAGCGGGGTCATAGAAGTCGTTGAAGTCGTCGAAGATGCTGACGCTGTGGCCTTCCGCGAGGAGGAGATCGACGAAACTGGAGCCGATGAACCCGGCGCCGCCGGTGAGGAGAACTTTCATCCGCAGACGGTAGCGAAGGGGGGAAAAGCGGGGCAAGGGAAAGTTCCCGGCTGAAATGGTCGAGAAAGCGGGCGTGACGCGTTTCTTAGGCTCGCTGGGGACTATGCTGTTGACACTGCCAAATCGCGGTGAGAAGAAACTTTCCCGTTTCCAAATTTTATGTCCGACGAAATCCCTCCAGCCCCCTCCGAAAACTCTGACGATGCCGCCAAGGCAGAAACGATCCGCATTACTCTGCCTGCCAAGCCCGATCAACCGACCGCCAAGCGTGAAACCGTGCGGATCAATCTGCCCGGCAAACCCGCGCAGGTGCTCCCCGGCGGAGTCGGCCCCAAGAAGGAGACGACCAAGATTCCGGTGCCGGATGATTCCGCGGCGACCGTGATCTCCGCTCCTTCCGCTCCACCGCCGCCCACGGTCAAACCTTTCGTCCCGCCACCGCCGAAGCCGCCCGGCAGCCTCGGCACCGGCCCGCTGAAGCCTGTGAGCGGGATGAATCCTCCGCCCAAGCCGCCCACGCTCGGCGGCGCTCGCCCGACCGTTCCGCTCAAGCCCGCGCCCGCGCCGACGACGGTCGCGAAGCCGGTCGCTCCTGCTGGTAGCGGCGTGAATCCTCCCCCGGAAGCAGTGACCATGAAGGCCACGGCGCCGAAGAAGGAAACCGCCCGCATCACGCTCCCTCCTGAAGGCGGCAAGCCCGGGATGCCGAAGGCGACGATCAAGATGCAGCAGACGCAGCCGCTGGTGAAGCAGCCCGGCGCGACCGTAACCCAGAGCAGCATCCAGCCCGCGCCTTCGTTCACCACCACGAGCCTCGGAGCGGTGCCTGCGGAAGCGGCTGCGGATGGCACGGTGACGGTGCTGAGCATCGCGGCGCTGATCGTTTCGCTCATCTCGCTCGGCCTCGTCTTCTGGGTCTACAGCGCCAGTTCGCTCTCCTAACTCCAACTCATCTCTATCATGGCCAGCGCAAACGTCCTCACCGTCACCGATGCCAACTTCGACAGCGAAGTCCTGAAATCCGCCCAGCCTGTGCTCGTGGACTTCTGGGCTCCGTGGTGTGGGCCGTGCATCCAGCTCGGGCCGGTGATCGATCAGGTCGCCGACGCGCTGGTGGGCAAAGCCAAGGTCGCCAAGGTGAACGTGGACGAGAGCCAGCAGCTCGCGGCCAAGTATCGGATCAACTCGATCCCGGCGCTCCTCGTTTTCAAGGACGGCGAACTCAAGGAGCAACTCCACACGCGCTCCAAGGGTGACATGGTCGCCAAGCTCGAGGCGCTCGCTTAAGCGAATCCAGCTCGCAATTTCACGCCGCGCTTCCGAAAGGGAGCGCGGCGTTTTGCTTTCCCGAAAACGCTAAGCGATCTCCAACTGCGCCCGGCTGTAGAGCCGCGCCTTGCCGCCGATGCCGACGCGTTCGCCGCGATCTTCGCAGAAAAGTTCGCCGCCGCGCTGCGAGAGTTGGCGGGCGAAGAGCTGCTTCTTGCCGAGGCGCGCGCTCCAGTAGGGGATGAGCGTGCTGTGTGCGGAGCCGGTGACCGGGTCCTCGATGATGCCTGCGCCGGGCGCGAAGAACCGCGAGACGAAGTCGCTGTCGGTGCCGGGCGCAGTGCAGATCACGCCGAGGCAGTCGAGCTTGGCGAGCAGCGTCGGCTCGGGGCGCAGGCTGAGGATTTCCTCCTCGCTGGAAAACACCGCGAGGAAATCGCGCGTCTTGTAGAGCTCGCGCGGCAGCCAGCCGAGCGCCTCGGCGAGATTCGCGGGCACCTCGGCGTGGCGCTTGGCCGGCCAGGCGGGGAAATCGAGCGCGATGCGATCAGCGTCGCGGCTCGCGCCGAGTTCACCGATCTTCGTCTGGAAGCTGACGCGGTCGCCGGTGAAACCGAGCTCGTGGAAGACGATGAAGGCGGACGCCAGCGTGGCGTGGCCGCAGAGATCGACTTCGACGGTGGGCGTG
This sequence comes from Chthoniobacterales bacterium, assembly GCA_038208565.1. Lineage (GTDB taxonomy): Bacteria > Verrucomicrobiota > Verrucomicrobiia > Chthoniobacterales > Chthoniobacteraceae > Chthoniobacter. The sequence goes on along the minus strand of JBBQYR010000023.1, from coordinate 24,113 downwards.
AACCAGCGCAGTTCGTAGCGCCCGTCGCGCCCGACGAAGAAGGCGGTTTCCGAGAGGTTGTTCTCCGCGGCGATGGACTGCAGCGTGGCGTCCGGCAGCCACGCATCGAGTGGGCACACGCCCGCGGGATTCCCGCCGAAGACGCGGCTGGTGAAGGCATCGACCTGAAAATATGGGAGCGACATGCGGCGAATGTGGCAGGCGCCGCCGCGCGCCGACAAGGGCGAACGAGGCGCTATGACACGCCTCGGAGCCGGGGGGATTTAACCGCAGAGAACGCAGAGGGCCGCAGAGAAGAAGCAAGGGTGCGCCTTTGCTCATCCCTCCTCTGCGGCCCTCTGCGTCTTTGCGCCCTCTGCGGTAAAGCAACCGCCACCAAAGCAAAACGCGCCGCCGGATTTCTCCAGCGGCGCGTTGTTGAATCGAAGGGCGAGCGCCTTACAGCGTCTTGCAGAACTCCTCGAACCGATCGAGGCCCTTCTTGATGATGTCGAGGCTCGTGGCGTAGCTCAGGCGCACGGTGTTGTCGTTGCCGAAGGCGACTCCGGGGACGACGGCGACGTGGTGCTTGCTGAGCAGGCGGTCGGCGAAGTTCGTCGAGCTCAGGCCGAGCTGGGAGATGTTCGCGAGGATGTAGAACGCGCCCTTGGGCTCCACAAGGCTGAGCTTGGGGATCGCCTTGAGGCGGTTGATCATGTAGTTGCGGCGGAGATCGAACTCCTCGCGCATGTCGGTCACCGGCTGCTGGTCGCCCTTGAGCGCCGCGACCGCGCCCTTCTGGGCAAACGAACACGGGTTCGAGGTGCTGTGGCTTTGGATCGCGTCGATGGCTTTGGCGATCGGCTCCGGCGCGGCGAGGTAGCCGAGGCGCCAGCCGGTCATCGCGTAGGCCTTGGAGAAACCATTGACGGTGATCGTGATGTCGAACGCGCCGGGCAGGGTCGCGGTGCTGACGTGCTTGGCGTCATCGTAAACGAGCTTTTCGTAGATCTCGTCGGAGAGGATGAGGATCTCTTCGTCGGCGGCGACATCGACGATGGCCTGGAGCTCTTCCGCGGTATAGACGGCCCCCGTCGGGTTGCCCGGCGAGTTGATGATCACGAGCTTGGTGCGCGGGGTCATCGCGTCCTGGAATTCCTCGGCGGTCATCTTCCAGCCGTTCTCTTCCTTGGTCTGCACGAAGACGGGCTCACCGCCGGCGAGGCGGACCATCTCGGGATACGAGAGCCAGTAAGGCGCGGGAATGATCACTTCGTCGCCCTGCTGGATAGTGGCGAGGATGGCGTTGTAGCACGAGTGTTTGGCGCCGTTGCTGACGATGATTTGCGAAGGCTTGTAGTCGAGGCCGTTGTCCGCCTTGAACTTATCGGCGAGCGCCTGGCGCAGTTCCGGCGTGCCGCTGCTCGGCGTGTATTTGGTGAAGCCGGTCTCGATGGCGGCCTGGGCGGCGGCCTTGATGTGATCGGGCGTGTCGAAGTCGGGTTCCCCGGCTCCGAAGCCGCAGACATCGATGCCTTCGGCTTTCATGGCCTTGGCTTTCGAGTCGATGCTGAGGGTCAGCGAGGGGGTGAGGATCGTGGCGCGTTGGGCGAGTTCCATGGGCATTGTGCAGTTTTGTTTTGGTTGAGGTCGGGCGAAGGGCGGGGACGCTTACTTGCCGAACCAGCTTTCGATCAAAGGCTTCAGGTTGTTCTCCTTGATTTGGACGATGCCCATTTCGCGGACAGCGTTTTCGGGAGAATCGGAGGCGTGCGCGGCATTGACCATGATGGTCTGGCCAAACTCGCGGCGGATCGTGCCGGGAGGCGCTTTCGAGGGATCGGTGGGCCCGAGGACCTCGCGGATTTTGCGGACGGCATCGACACCCTGGTAGCAGAGGGCGATGCACTTTTCCGAGCCGGCGTCGTGGCGCTTGTCGGCGGGGCAATCGCTCGGCTTCAGGCCCGCCATGAACTTCACGATCTGCTCCCAGTTCTCGCGGCCATTGATCGGCCCGAGGATGTCGCCGAGCTTGGTCTGCACGTCGGCGGGGAGTGTGATGGAAAATTCCTTCTCGACGAGCGCGGTGGCGATTTCGCCCGAGCGGCCGCGGAGCTTGTCCTGCAGCACGTCGAGCACGGGGCCGTAGAACTCTTCGGCCTGTGCCACGCTCATGCGGTGCACCTTGCAGGCGATGATGTAGAGGCCGGTGCGGCTGAAGAGATCGATCACGCCGCCGGGGCGGGCGTTCGGGAAGCGGAAGTTGTCCGGCTTGATGAGCACGAGGGTCTTCTCGACTTTCGTGCCGGTCGGGAAGGTGACCGCTTCATCGAGCAGGCCGCCGTCCTTGTCGGAATACGAGGCCCAGAGGAGCAGGTCTTTCTTGGCAGAGTCAGCGTCGGGCGGGGCAAGGACGCCGGGTTCGAAGTAGGTGACGTTGCCGTTCTCGTCGGCCATGTAGTCGCCGTAGGTGTCGCGAATCGTCTCGCCGCTGGTCCGTTCATTGACGATGTGGCCGACGGTCGAGCGCAGCTTGAGCACGGCGTCTTCGCCCTTGAAAACGAGCAGCAGCACGCGCGGACTGGAGCCGGTGCCGCTCGGGGCGAAGTTCTTGAGGACGTATTTCTTGATCAGTTCCTGCGTGGCGCGATGCCGCGGCTCGGGATCGGTGACGATCGCCTCGGCATATTTCTCCACCAACTCCGCGCTCGGCGCGAACATCCGGGCGGCCACCAGATCGAGGCCGGTGCGGGAAATGAGTCGTGCGAGAATCCCGCCCGTCCGCGACTTGCGGATCGAGTAGGGAGTCACGATCACGTAGGAAAGTTCTTCAGCCATAGATAAAAAGAGCCCGCGCGGATCGCCGGAAAAAGGTCATTTCGCGGCGTGGAACCCACGCAGGCAGGAGTTTTTTTAGGGTATTTGTGGGGCGGAAAGCTATCGGTTGGCGCGGAAAGGCGTCAACGAGTTTTTCCGGCGCGGCGCCGTGTGCCGAGTCCGCTGACCCACTTGCCCTTGCGCACGACGCGATCGACGTGCAGGCCGGCCTTTCGAAACGCCGCGACGACTTCGCCCTCCTGTTTTCGCAGAATGCCGGAGAAAACCAGTCGTCCACCCGGCGCGACGGCCGCGGCGATCTTGGCCGCGACTTCCTGCAGCAGGTCGCTGAAAAGGTTCGCGGCGACCACTTCCCAAGTGCGGGCCGGCGTCCACGCACGGACATCCGACTTTTTCACCACCACGCCGCGCAGCCCGTTCAGTCGCACGTTTTCCTTGGTCGTCCGGACGGCGTGCGGGTCGAAGTCGCTCGCTTCGACTTTGCCCGCGCCGAGCACTCGCGCGGCGAGCGCGAGAATCCCGCTGCCGGTGCCGAGATCGAGCATCTCCCACTTTTGCCCGGCCAGCTCCTCGCTGACGTCGGCGAGAAACCGCAGGCAGGTCGCCGTGGTGTCGTGATCGCCCGTGCCGAAAGCCATGCCTGCCGGGATGAGCAGCACCGCGCGATCGGGTTTCGCTTTCGCGAGCGTCGCGCGTTCCCGTTCGGTCCCGACGATGATCAGCTTTTCCCGCACGCGGATCGGTTTGGTCACCGCCTCGGCCACAGCGCGCGGCATCTTCTGCGGCGCTACGGTTCCGCCGAAATTTTTCTTCAGCCGATCAGCTTGCGCCTTGGTGAGTTGGAACGCTTCCAACCGGATCGTCTTCGCGCCGGCCAGCGCCGTGATGGCCAGTCGGTCGCTGACTTCCTTCAGCCGCTCCACCCAGGCGTCCTCCCATTTCGCCGAGCCGAGTTTCTTCCACGTGTAGTGCCTGGCTGTGCTCATTTTTTCCGAAAGACGATGATGTGCTGGCGCGGCAGGACGCCGATGGTTTCCGCGTGCTCCATCTCGGGATGCACGCTCATCTCCTTCTTCACCTGCGCCTCGCTCATCTTGTGGACCTCCTTGATCGGCACCGCCGGGTCTTCCTTGCGATACTCGACGAAGACGAGGCGCCCGCCGGATTTCAGCCCGGCGATCATGCTCCGCACCATTTCGTAAGGCCGGTCGAACTCGTGATAGACATCGACCATGATCATCGTGTCGCACGACGCGGCGGGCACTTTCGGATCGGTCGTCGTGCCGAGGATCGGCTTCACGTTGTCGATGCGGAACATCGCCATGCGCCTAGCCAGCACCTCGAGCATCTCGGGCTGGATATCGACGCCGTAGACGAAACCGCCGGGCGTGATTTTCTTCGCGAGCTTCCGGCTGATGAAGCCCGAGCCGCAGCCAATGTCGGCCACGACTTCGCCCGGGCGAAACTTGAGCGCGTCCACCAAAAGGTCGGTGCGTTCTTCCTCCTCGCGCTCCGGTCGCTCGAGCCAATCAGCCGCCTGGTGCCCCATGACGTGCGCGATTTCGCGGCCCATGAAAAACACGCCGATGCCGTTGCGATCATGCTCGGCGCGCTTCTCGTAAAGCGTCGCGGGATCGACCGGCGCCTGCGCTCGGGCAAGGAGCGGTAGAAATCCGAGGGCGATCAGCAGGAGGCGGGCGGTGAGGGAGGACATGGCGCAGGGATATGACATGCGGTGCGGCGTTTTGTCGATGGGGGCGCTTGCCAGCTTCCGAGACACAGACCAGACTGCGCGCCCCGATGCAGTTCATCCGCGACATCTATCAAGAAGCCCGCGCCGCTGGCCGGACGGTGCTTTCCGTTGAATTTTTCCCGACCAAAACCGAGGAGGGGGAACGCAATCTCTTCGAGAAAACCATCCCCGCGATCCAAGCCATCCGCCCGAGCTACTGCTCCGTGACCTACGGCGCCGGCGGCAGCACACGCGAGAAGACGCTCGGCATCGTGGAGCGCATCCAGCGCGAGCACGCGCTCACCGCGATGATGCACCTCACGTGCGTGAACTCGACCGAGGCGGAACTCGGCTCCGTACTATCCGCGGCCAGCGCCGCCGGCATCCGCAATATTCTCGCGCTGCGTGGCGATCCGCCGGGCGGCGGGGAGTTCGTGAAGACCGAAGGCGGCTTCGAGTATTCGCGCGAGCTGGTCGCGTTCATCAAGAAAACGGGCGGCTTTTCCATTTCGACGGCCGGTTTTCCGGAAGGCCATATCGCCTGCAAAGGCGGCAAGTATCAGGACTGGCAGTATCTCGCCGACAAGATCCAGGCCGGCGCCGACTTCGTCATCACGCAGCTCTTTTTCGACAACGCGGACTTCTACGAATTCCACGATCACCTCGTCGGCAAGCTCGGCGTGACCGTGCCGATCATCCCGGCCATCATGCCGATCCTCTCGGCGGGCCAGACGAAGCGCTTCGTCGCGCTCTGCGGCGCGCAGCTTCCCGCGCCTTTCCTCCGCCGGCTCGATGAACTCGGCGACGATGACGCGGCGGTCACTGCCTACGGCATCGAATATGCCACCGAGCAATGCGCCTCGCTCCTCGAGCACGGCGTCGCCGGCCTGCATTTCTACACGCTGAACAAAGCGCACTCGACCGTGCAGATCGCCCGCAATCTCGGCCTCGCTTCGTAAATGGCGCTGCGCGTTTACGCCTACGAAAAGTGCGACACCTGCCGGAAGGCGCTGAAGTTTCTCGCCGCGAAAAAGGTCGCGCATGAGGTGATCCCGATCCGCCAGCAGCCGCCGACCATCGCCGAACTGCGCGCGATGCTCGCCCACGTCGGCGGCGACTTGCGCCGGCTCTTCAACACCTCCGGCCAGGACTACCGCGCGCTCGATCTCAAATCCCGCCTGCCCAAGCTCAGCGAAGTCGAAGCCCTCGCGCTGCTGGCGAGCAACGGCAACCTCGTCAAACGCCCCTTCGCGCTCACGCCGAAGACCGGCGTCGTCGGCTTCCGCGAGGACGAGTGGTCGCGCTTCGCGTAACCCGCGCGGCAGGCAAAACTCCGGGGAGCGCAGGCGTCTCGCCTGCTGGTTGCGGCGTCCCTCCGCAACGAACTTTAACGGCTGGTCCGCCAGCGCGGAGCTCTTGCCCTTGTTGAAGGCAACGTGAAGTCCGGGCCGGCGGGACGCCCGTGCTCCCCGGAAATCCATGGCCACGCTCATCCTCTCGTTGAGGAGAGCGGACTTTTCTTCCGTCGATCCGCAATCCACCACGGCACATACAGCAGCGCAAACGCCCCGAGCGCGAAGCCATTGATCGTCGCCACGTAAAGCCACGGCGTTTTCGGAAAGTGATCGAGCGGCGACGGCGTGGACGGTGGGTGCGAGAGAAAACCGTAGTTTTCCCCCGTGAGCCAATTCACGAGCAACGCCGTGAACAGATAGACTTCCGACCACATCAGCACCCGACCTAGCGACGCCGAGACCGGCCGCATCCCGCGGGCAAAGACGAGAAAGAGCACGCCCACAACGATGCCCGAGTGAATGAGGAAGAACGCGACGTGCCGCCACAGCGCGAGCTGATGATCGATCGCCAGCGTGAACAGCCCTTGGATCGTGCCCGCAAGTCCCCAGAAGTACGCGACCTCAAAGCACCGGGGCGCCTGCCACCACAGCGCCGCCGCCGTGGCGAGTAGCGCCCAGTCGCAAAGGTGCATCGGCAGCGAACTGCCGAGCGGGACTTTCTCGACGAAGATCTTGAAGACCAACTCACCGACCTCAGTCGCGAGGAGCACGAGGGCGAGGCCCCGGCACACGCTGCGATCGAACGCCACTGACGGAAGCCACCGGCTCACGCCGCAGAAGAGCAGCGGCAGCGTGAAAGTCAGGACGAGAAAAACGAGATGAACCGTGGACACGGGCTAGCGGGAAGACCCGGCCCGGGCTTGCACTCGCGCGCCGTCCGCCACCGCATCCGGTGCGTGCAAGATCACGCGCTGTCCTTCGCTGAGGCCGCTGCGCAATTCCGCGGCGACGCCGTTGTTGTGCGCGATCTCGACTTTCATCTGCCGGGCTTTCCCGCCCTCGAACACGAAAGCCATCCAGTCCCCGCCGCGGCGGAACAGCGCGCCCGTGGGAACTTGCAGCACGCTGTCGTTGTGCCACGTGACGATCCGCGCTTCCACGCGGAAGCGGTCGCCGAACATCGTGCCGGGCGGGAGCGGATCGACAAAATTGACGCGCACCTTCACGCGCTGTTCCTCGACTCCTAGGGAGCTGACCTTGGTGTAGCCGCCGGGTTCGACGACCGTGACTTTGCCACGCAGCGGTTTCTCGCCGCCCCATTGCTCGATGCTCACATCCGCGCCCGGCTGCACGCCGACCGCATCGCTGGAAAGCAACTCGATCTCGGCCTCGAGATCGGTGTGATCGCCGACCTCCATGATCTGCGTGCCGGCCGCGACCATGCGCGCGCTTTCCTCATAGACGTTGAGGACGTAGCCGTCGACGGGCGCGATGATCTTCAGCGGGTCGATGTTTTCCGTCAACGGCGTCTGCACTTGATTGAGCGCGGCGCGGGACTGCGCGAGTTCAAATTCGGCGACCTGCAGTGCAAACTGCGCGGTGTTCAGTTCACGTGTCAAAATGGCGACCTGGTTCTCCGCGGTGTCCCACTCCTTCGCGGCGATGGCGCCGCTCGTCTTCAATTCCTTGGCGCGTGCCATTTCCTTTTGCGCCAGATCGAGTGCGGCGCGGGCGCGTTCGATCTGCGTTTCGCGCTGCATCCGCGCGGCTTCGGAAGCTTTCACCCGCGCCTCGGACTCGGCGCGGGCGCGCGGGTCGAGGAATGCCGCGGGCTGCGGCTGGATCGTCGCGAGCACCGTCTTGCCTGCCTCGATGCGATCGCCCGCGCGCAGCGGCACGCGATTCAGATAACCCGCGACGGGCGGCGTGATGAGGTAACGATGGCGGATGCGCGTCTTGCCTTCCTCCAGCACCGTGACGGTGAGCGGGCCGCGCGTGATCGCGCCGACTTCGACGGTGATCGGTTCCGGCATCAGGGCCTTGATGAGCAGGAGCAGGAGCGCGCCGCCGATGACAAAGGGCACATAGCGGCGCCAGGGAGCGGCTTTGCGTGCGGCGGGGCGATTGGTGGTGGCTGCGGTGGTCGTGGTGGTTTTCATCAGTCTCTAGCTTTGAGGACTCCGAGGAGATCGAGTTTCGCGAGGCGCTGGCTCACGACGGCGAAGGAAAGCGCGGAAGAACAAAGGACGACGATCACGGCCATCGCGTAGCTGTGCGGCGAAAGCACGAGCGGCAGGCGCACGCTTTCCGTGCTCGCAGTATGCACGATGCCGGAAGCGAGGAAGCTGCCGATGACCAGCCCGACGGGGATCGCCAGCGCCGTGAGGATCGCGAGTTCGCTGATCAGCACCGAAGCGACTTCGCGCTGGGTGAAGCCGACGACGCGGAGCGTGGCGAGGTCGCGGCTCCGCTCGCTGAGCGCGATGCGCGCGCTGTTATAGACGACGCCGAACGACACGATGATCGCGAACGTGTAGTAGATGCCGGTGATCATCCCGATCATCTCCGCGGTGCTTTTTTTGAAACTCGCGCGGACCGCTTCCTTGATGCCGACGCCGGCGATGCGCGGCGCTTCCTTCACCTGCGCGAGGAAGTCGCTCCAGCGATTCATATCCACGGAGAGATACGCGCCGCTGACCGTGCTGCCTTCGCGCATCAGGCGGCGCAGCGCATCGATCTCCATGTAGGCAAAGACGCCCGCGTAATCCGTGATCGTACCCTCGATGGTCGCTTCGAGCTTGGGCCGGCGGCCTTCCTGGACTTCGAGGATGATGGAGTCGCCGACCTTGGCCCCGAGGATTTCCGCGAGTTTGGCGGAGACGAGCAGGCCGTTTGGCGGCAATTCGACGACGCGTTCTTTGGCGTCGAGGAGTTGGTTGAGGTAAGCGTCGCGCGGCAGGCCGGTGACGCTGAGACGCCGCGACTGATGCCCAAAGCGCAATCGCGCCGGCACGCTGCGGAAGGGCTCGGCGATCATCACGCCGGGCAGGCTGCGGAGGTCGTTGAGCGTGCTCGATGAGCCGGGTTCGATGAGGCTCACGGTCACGTTTTGCTTCTGCGCGACATCCCACTGGATCGTGAGGAGATAGTGGATGCCGTCGCCCATCGCACCGGGGACGATCGGGATGCCGGTCGCGAGCGCGAGGCCGAATGCGGTGAAAAACGCCTGCCACGGCCGCCGCTCGAGATTGCGCAGCGCCATGCGGAAAGTCGTGCTGACGAGATGCGCGAGGCCGAGCCGCTCGAACCACGACGGTTTGTAATCCGCGGGCGGCTCCGGGCGCATGGCTTCGGCCGGCGGGAGATTCACCGCCTGCCGCACGGCGCCGATCACGCCGAGAAAAGCGGCCCCTGCGCTCACGGCAAAAGCCACGCCGAACATCGGCCAATTCGGATGGAAGTGGAGTTCGGGGAACTTGAAAAACTGGTGGTAGACGCTGACCACGCCGCTCCCGAGCATCATGCCTGCGGAGCCGCCGACGAGGGTGGCTACGGCGACGATGAAGATGGCGAACTTGAGGTAGTGGATGCCGACCTCGAACGACGAATAACCGAACGCCTTGAGCTGCGCGATCTGCTCGCGCTGCAGGCGGATGAGTCGGGTAAGCACCGCGCTCGACATGAAGGCCGCGATACTGAGGAACACCGCGGGAAAGGCCATGGACAGAGCGCGCAGCACCCGCAGCTCGTCGTCGAGGCGATTGGCCGAAGGGTGATCGCGTCGGCCGTAAGCGACGAGTCCGCCATACGGGGCGAGCAGTCGATCCAAGTCCGCCATGACGCCCGCCGCATCGCCGCCGGGCGCGACATCGACGATGACGTTGTTGAATGCACCATCGAGCTCGAAGGCCTTGGAGAGATCCCGCTCGTTCATCCAGAAGACGCCGAAGCGGCGGTTGTCCGGGAGCGTTTCACCGGGGCGCGCCTCGAAGACGTATTCCGGCGAAAGTGCGATACCGACGATCTTCAGCCGCTGCCGCGCGCCGTAGATCGTGGCGTCGATTTCATTGCCGGGCACGAAGCCGTGGGCGTTGGCGAACGCTTCGCCGACGATCACTTCATTCGAGCGCCCGATCTCCGGGTTGCGGCCGCTGCGCAGGTAAAGCAGGTGCAGTTGCTGCGGACGATCGTCAGGCAGCGAGATCATCATGGCGTCCGCGGGTTCGGCGAGGCCGGGCAGATCGAGCTTCGCGGAGCCGGTCACGCGGGTCTCCACGGCGGCGATGCCCGCGATTTCCGCCAGGCGCGGGCGCATGGAATTCGGCGCACGCTTCACATCGCAGAAGACATCGGCGAAGCGATGCTGCGTGTAGTAGGCGTCGCGCGTCGATTCCAGCGAGAGGATGAGACTGCGCGACATGATCATCATCGCCAGTCCGCACGCCATGACGACGCTCACGGCGATCATCTGGCCCTTCATCTTGCCGATGTCGCGGAGGAGCTTGAGATCGAGAGGCGCGAGCATGGTCGTTTACCAGGCGAGCGAACGCACCGGGCGGCGGCTCTTGTTTTCGCGGATGTCGATGATGTGCCCGTCGGAAAGATGGATGACGCGATCTGCCATGTCGGCGATCACGGCATTGTGCGTGATGAGCACGGTGAGCGTGCCGATCGACCGGTTCACGTGCTCGATGGCCTCGAGCACGGTGATGCCGGTCTTCACATCAAGCGCGCCCGTCGGCTCGTCGCAAAGCAGCACCTCGGGCCGTTTCGCGATCGCCCGCGCGATGGCCACGCGCTGCTGCTGGCCGCCGGACATCTGGGACGGGAAGTGGTCCATGCGATCGGTGAGTTCGACGAGGCCGAGCGCTTCCTCCGAGGTCATCGGATCGCGCGAGATCTCGGTGATCAGCGCCACGTTCTCCCGCGCCGTGAGGCTCGGGATCAGGTTGTAGAACTGGAAGATGAAGCCGACGGCGTCGCGCCGGAATTGCGTGAGCAGCTTCTCATCCGCGCCCGCGAGATCGAGCCCGCGATAGGTGAGCGTGCCGTCGGTCGGCGTATCGAGCCCGCCGAGGATATTGAGCAGCGTGGACTTGCCGCTGCCGGACGCGCCGAGCAGGACGATCAGCTCGCTCTCGTAGAGATCGAGGTCCACGCCATCGAGCGCGCGGATTTCCGTCTCGCCGCTCGGATAGATTTTCGTCAATCCGCGGGCGGCAAAGAGCGGCTCACGATCCGGCCCGGTTGCCCGGGCGGCGTCAGGCGGCGTCAGGACTGGGATTTCGGGCGGGGCAATTTCCATTTGCTGATGAACCAATCGACGACGCGCAGCATCGTCTCCTCGGTCGGCGGGGCTTGAATGCGATCGGGGGTGCCGGCGAAAAATCCGGACAGCGCGTGAAAAAGAATCTCGGCGTCCCTTTTCGGCTCGGCAGAAGGGAGCGAGCCGTCGCGCCGTCCCTCCTGAAGAATCGATTCGAGAATCACGAGGACGGTTTGCGTCATGATCGCCACGGTGTCCGGCGTGAGCCGCAAGACGGCGCGGGTGAGCTCGGCGACCGCGGGTTTTTCCCGGATCTCCTCCACGGTGCGAAAGCGCACGCGCAGGAACTCGCGCAGCTTTTGATCTGGGTCGAGTGGCTGCTCCAAGACGCTTTCATACTGGCTCTGCAGCAGCAGCCGGTGCTCATCGACCCAGGCGAGGATGAGCGCCTCCTTGTCGGGAAAGAACTGGTAGATCGTGCCGACGGCGATTTCCGCCTCGCGGGCGATGTCCTGCATCGTCGTGCCCTTGATGCCGAAACGCCCGAAGCGCCGCTTGGCGGCTTCGAGAATGCGGGAACGCTTGGAGTCTTTTCGGGCTTCGACGAGGCTGCTCATGAAGAAATGAATATCTGAGTCAGATATTCATTTCGCACGAAAAGCGGTAGCGTAAAAGGGTGATTTCCGCGGTGCTCCGCGGCCGGCGTTACTGCACAACCGCCGCGGTTGGCTTCGGCAGAGGCTTGGCGTCGAAGTTGCGAGTCAGCGCCTCTGGGGAGACCGGGACTGCAGCGCCGATGTCGGGGACTTCAACTTTCGCCGCCCACAGAATTCCGTTCGTCACGAAGCGCCGCTGGCTTTCGACTGACCAGTTGCGATGCAGGTCGCAGCCGGTGAAGGCGAAGCTGCGGCCGCCGTTCGGGCGCTCGAAGGACCACGCGACGACCTCCGCGCGACCGACGTGCTCCTTGGCGTTCGCAGTCGAGCGGGCTTTGTTGGGCACTTGGCCGGAGAGGAGCGGCGTGGCTCCGGCGGCGAAGTGAAGATTGTAGAGCCAGCCGTCGAAGGGTGCGGCGAAGGTGGTCACGCCGCGATTGATCGGATGCTTCGGGAAGTCGCTGAACTCCATGTCCCAGTGCCCGCGCGAGCCGATGTCCTTCTGCCAGACGGCACCGAGCCACGACTTGAATTCCTCCGCCTGCGCCTCGGGAACTTCCACCGCCTGATGCAGCATCACGAGCCCCGTGCCTTTATCCATGAGCTGCTTGATCCGGTTCCAGCGCGCGGCTTCGAGGAAGGACAGCTTCGCGCCGCCATCGGCGTAAACGACGACCGCCTTTGCACCATCGAGCACCGCTTCGTTCTTTGGCCATCCGTCGGCGACGAGCACCGGCCACACGCCGGGAGTCCGCTTCAACCAGTCCATCATCAGCGCGCAGCCCGCGAAGTATTCGTGCTGGCCCGCCTTGTTGCTCGGCGCGCCGGCGATGAGCACGATCTTGGTCAGCTTCGGATCAGGCGACTCCTTTTCGAGCGGGATGCGAAGCTGCTCCTCGGTGAGTTCGCCGAAAGCGACGAGTGGGAGAGCCGTGAAGAGGGCGAGGAGGAAGCGGGGGGATTTCATGTAAAGAGATCGCTAACGATATGGCCGTAGACGTCCGTGAGGCGGAAGTCGCGGCCGGCGTAGCGGTAAGTGAGTTTTTCGTGATCGAGCCCGAGCGCGTGAAGGATCGTGGCGTGCAGGTCGTGCATGTGGACTTTGTCCACGACGGCGTGATGGCCAAACTCGTCCGTCTCGCCGTAGGTCACGCCGCGTTTGAAGCCGCCACCCGCGACCCACACGCTGAAGCCCGCAGGATTGTGATCGCGGCCCGTCCCGTTCCTTTCAGCGTAAGGCGTGCGGCCAAACTCGCCACCCCACCAGACGATCGTGTCGTCGAGCAGGCCGCGCTGTTTGAGATCGGCGAGCAGCCCGGCGACTGGCTTGTCCACGGCCTTCGCGTGTTCGCCGTGTTTTTTCAAATTGGAATGCTGATCCCACGCCGGGTTGTTGGAATTGTCGGCGTAATTCACCTGGATGAAACGCACGCCCGACTCGGCCATACGCCGCGCGAGCAGGCATTGCCGGCCGAAGTTGTCCGTCTCCTTTTCGCCGATGCCGTAGAGCGCCAGCGTCTCCGGCGATTCGCCATTGATATCGAGCACCTCCGGCGCCGCGCCCTGCATACGCCACGCGAGTTCGTAGCTGTTCACCACGGCTTCGAGTTCGCTCTCGCCGGGTTTGGCGCGGAGTTGCTCGGCGTTGAGTTCGCGCAGCAGATCGAATTGCCGCTTTGCCTCCTCCGGCGAGCGCGGCGATTTCAGATTACGAATCGTCGCTTCGGTCGCCGGGACGCCCGCGCGGCCCATCGCCGTGCCTTGATAGATCGCCGGGAGAAAAGCGTTGCCGTAGTTGCGCGGACCGCCGTTGCCGAGCGCCGGGCTGAGCGACACGAACGCGGGCAGGTTTTCGTTTTCCGTACCAAGCCCGTAGCTCACCCACGCGCCCATCGAGGGGCGGATGAAAGTCGTCGTGCCGGTGTGCAGGAAAAGCGTCGCCGGGCCGTGCGCGATGCCTTCCGTGTGCATCGAGCGGATCAGGCAGAGGTCGTCCATGTGCTGCGCCATCTCGGGAAAAAGATCGGACGCCCACGCGCCGCTCTGGCCGTGCTGGCTGAAGTTCCAGAGCGGCTTCATCACGCGCTGTTGCGGGCTTTTGCCCGTCTTGGCGAGCGAGCGCAGATCGGCGAAGTCCATCATCTTGCCGTCGTCGGCGGTGAGGCGGGGCTTGTGATCGAACGAGTCCACGTGGCTCACCCCGCCCGACATGAAGAGGAAGATGACGCGTTTGGCGCGCGGCTTGAAATGGGGCGCGCGGGGTGCGAGCGGATTCGCCGGAAGCGCGGCGCGGGCCTGCTGCTGCGCGGTGATGCCGGCGAGCGCGAGCGCGCCGAAGCCGCAACTGAGGGTTTGCAACGCGGAGCGGCGGGAGTGGAGCGAACAGTTCATGGCGGCGGATTAGTCGAGGTAGCGGAAGTCGAGCGTGGCAAAGAGCGTCTGGTGCAATTGCGCCCACGTTTCGAGCGAGGCGCTGGCACCGAGGAAGCGGCGGCACTTTGCCAATTCCGTCGCGGTCGGCGCGCGGCCCAGCGTGCGGCGAAAGGCGCTCACCAGTCGGGCGTCGCCGTCGTCGGAGCTGGCTAACGTGCGCTCCGCGGCGGCGCGCGCCTGCTCGACGACGAATGAGTGATTCAGGAGATAGAGCGCTTGCGGAGCGACGGTGCTGACGTTGCGCTGGCCCATCGTGGCGTTGATGTCCCCGAAGTCGAAGGCCTCGAACAGCTCCAGCCGTTTGTTGCGAAACGCGGGCGTATAAACGCTCCGACGCGTGTCGGCATAGACGTAAGCGTATTCGGTGTTCTGCGCGGAGAAGTCATTCGCATCGATGTCCCCCGCGCCGCCGATGTTCAGCCCGTAAAGGTCGAGCTTCAGTTGCCCGCTCACGGACAGGATCGTGTCGCGGATCTGCTCGGCATCAAGGCGGCGACGATTGGCGTGGGCGAACAGGCGATTGTCCATGTCGCTCGCGGCGGGCGTGGCGACGGCCTGCTGCCAGGTGCGCGAGAGCACGATCTCGCGCACGAGCCGCTTCACGCTCCAGCCCTGCTCGACGAAGCGCGTCGCGAGGTGATCGATGAGTTCCGGGTGCGCTGGTTTTTCGCCGGTCGTGCCGAAGTTATCGACCGTGCGCACGAGCCCCGTGCCGAAAAGCCACGTCCACGTCCGGTTCACAAAGACCCGCGTGGTCAGCGGATTCTCCGCGCTCGCGATCCAGTCGGCCAGTTCGCGCCGACCGCTTTGATTCGCGGGAATCGCCGGCGCCTCATTCCGCAGGGCGACCGTGAGGAAACCGCGCGGCACGGTTTCGCCGCGCTGCTTTTCTACCCCGCGTACGCGGATCTGCACGTCGGCCACCTGATCGTCGTCGCGCACCGCCATCGCCGTGTCGCGCGCCGGCCCTTCCTTCTTCAGCTTCTTGAGATCCGTCTCCAGCTTGCGCACGCGCTTCGCCGCCGCGGCCCGTTGCGGATTGGCGGCATCGCGCGATTCCTCGGCCGCGGTGGCGTCGCCTTCCGGGATGAACTGTAGCGCATCGACCGTGACATAGCCGTTGCTGTCGTCGTTCGTGATCAGCACGTAACCCGCGCCGTCTTTCTCAAAGCGAAACTTCCCGAGCGACACAAAGCGCCCGTCGATCGGCGGCACCTGCGTCTGGTCAATGAAGACGTTATCCTCACCGTCGGCGTGGAGGACGGTCACGCGCACATTCGTCGCGCGCCCGCCGTCGAGATGCGCGTAGGCGAGGCGCACTTCGTAGCGCCCGGCTTTGGGCAGGGAGGGCGTGAAGGTGATCGTCTTCTCTCCTTTGCCCTGGTTGAGGTCGTGCACGTAACCGTCGCCGATGTAGCTGCGCACATGCTTCGAGTGCTTCCACTCGCCGACGATCTTGGCCTGCGCGTCGTCGATAATGATCCCCGGAAGATCGCCCGCCGCCACAGGCACGCCGGGTTTGTTCGTCACTTCCGTGACCGCTTTGGAAGCTTTGGTCAGCTCGGCTTTGGCGCCTTCGAGATCCTTCTCCAGCGCCGCCAGTTTCGTTTCGTGCGCGAGCAGCGCGACTTCGTTCGGGCCGGCAGCCGGCAGCGGCGCGGCGATCCAGCGGGCGACGTTGTCGGTGTAGTTGAAGAGCGTGCGCGTGGAGGCGAAGATGCCGGCCATCGCGTAGTAGTCGCGCTGCGAGACCGGGTCGAATTTGTGATCGTGGCAGCGCGCGCAACCGATGGTCTGGCCGAGGAAACCGCGCCCGAGTGTTTCGAGTTGCTCATCGATCACATCGAAGCGGAGCTGCTGCTTGTCCTGCTCCTCGTAGTTCGTCGGCCCGAGCGCGAGGAAGGCGGTGGCCGAGACCTGCCGCCGCGCGTCCTCCGGCGTGGCCGCGGGCAGGAGATCGCCGGCGATCTGCTCGCGGATGAAGCGGTCGAAGGGCACATCCGCATTCAGCGATTGGATGACGTAGTCGCGATACCGCCAAGCGTCCTTGAAGAGCAGCGTGCGCCCGCCACCGCTCGACTCCGCAAAGCGTGCCACGTCCAGCCAGTGCCGCCCCCAGCGTTCGCCGAAGTGCGGCGAGGCGAGCAACTCATCGACGAGCTTCTCCGTCGCCTGTGGCCGATTCACCGCTGCGGCTTTGGCGAAAGCATCGATCTGCTCCGGCGTCGGCGGCAGACCTACGAGATCGTAGTAAAGCCGTCGCACCAGCGCTTCGGGCGTAGCGTCCGGCGCGGGCTGCGCGCCCGCCGCTTCGATCTTCGCAAGGATGAAGCGGTCGAGATCGCCGCGCGCCCATGCCGCGTCTTTCACCGCGGGCACCGCCGGCTTCTGCACCGGCGCATAACTCCAAAATTTTCGCCCCTCTTCGAGGCTCAGCCCCGTCTGCTTTTTCGCCACCGTGCCGCTGGTGCGCGGATCGGGCGCGCCCATCTTCACCCACTGCTCGAGGATCGCGATCTCCTCGTCCGGCAGCTTGCGCTTCTCCGGCATTTGCAGGTCGCGATCGGAGTAGCGGATCGCGGTGATGAACAGGCTCTTGTCCGGCTCGCCCGGCACGATCGCCGGCCCGCTGTCGCCGCCCTTCACCCAGCCCTCGCGGAGATCCAGCCGCAGCCCACCCTTCACCTTCTTCGCCTCGCTGTG
Source organism: Chthoniobacterales bacterium (assembly GCA_038208565.1). Lineage (GTDB taxonomy): Bacteria > Verrucomicrobiota > Verrucomicrobiia > Chthoniobacterales > Chthoniobacteraceae > Chthoniobacter. Next base: position 7,211 of record JBBQYR010000023.1, on the reverse strand, counting down.
GCAATCGAGGCACCGCTCGGCCAGCAACGGCCGGACTTTCTTTTCAAAAAAGTCGAGGCCCTCGTCGGCGAAAGCGGGCGCGTTCAGGGCAAACGCGGTGGCGAGCAGGACTGTGGTTCGGGGAAACATGCGAGTCTTCACCCTCTATAAGCCCCGACGGGTAAAGTTTTGGACAAATTAATTTGTCCGCTGGAATTCTGCCGCGGCTGCCGCCGCTGGATGGAGGTCTAGCTGAGCGCCAAATCCCCGCCCTCGCACAGCTCCGGCTTGCCGAAGGTCTTCAACTCGGTGTGGCCCATGGCGTGGGCGACGGTCAGCCAGAAGCGGTTGTGCGCCACTTTGTCGAGCGCGAGCGCGCGGCCCATTTTCAGGCCGGGGGCGCCGCCGACGAGGACGAGCGGGATGTTGTCGAGAGTGTGCGAGTTGCCTTTGCCGAGTTCGTTGGTCCAGACGATGAGCGTGTGGTCGAGCATGCTGCCTTCGCCGGTCGGTTCGGGCGTCTCGGAGAGGCGCTTGGCGAGGTAGGCGAGTTCGCCGCAGAACCAGCGGTTGATCTTCTGCAGCTTGTCGTGCGCGTCCTTGTTCGCATCGGGTTCGTGCGAGAGCGAATGGTGGCCTTCCTCGACGCCGAGCCAGCGCATCTGCGCCTGGCCGACGCTGCGCATGTACTGCAGCGTGGCGACGCGCGTCATGTCGTTGCTGAGCGCGTTCACGAGCAGGTCGATCTGCATGCGCGAAAGCTGCGGGGTGTTGTCGTTCACGAGTTCGATGCCCGGATCGAGCGGCGGCATCTTGTGCTCGAGGTGCGCGTCGGCGGGCGTCTTGAGTTCCTGCTCGAGGTTGCGGACGAGCGTCATGTGCTGCTCGAGCATCTGCTTGTCGCGGGCGCTGAGCTTGGCCGAGACGCGTTTCAAGTCCGCGCTCACGTCGTCGAGGATGCTCACGAGGCTGTCCTTGTCCTTCATCTGGCCGTAGAGCTTCTCGAACATCCGATACGGATCATCGATCGGCGCGACGGGCTGGTTCCCGCCGAGGTAGCTCATGCGCGTCCAGGGATCGGCGCGGTTCGGCACTGCGACACCAAACTCCACCGAGCCAAAGCGCGTCTTCGTCTCCGGGCGGCTTTGGAGGAAATTTTTGACCTCCTGGTCGATCGAGATGCTGCTCGCCCAGCCCGCGGGATTTCCGCCGCCGCCCATGATGTTGCCGGGCAGCAACTCGGCGCAGGTGAGCAGGCAGCTCATGCCGCGCATGTGATTGTCGCCGTCGCCGCGGACTTTGTTGCAGACGCCGTTGAGCACGAGCGTGCGATCCTTGAACGGCGTGAGCGGCTCGAGGATGGATTTGAACGTGAGTTCGCCAGCCGTCGGCCAGAACTCGTCGGGCAGCGTGCCGTTGGGCGAGAACATGACGATCAGCCGCTGGCGGCGCTGCGGGAGCGGTGCGCCGGTGAGCGACGGCAGACCCGCGAGAAAGGGCAGGGCGGCGGCGGAGACTCCGAGGTTGCGGAGGAATTGGCGACGATTGAGGTGCATCATGGCGAAGTGGAGCGGTCGGTGAATCTACGGGCGTCAGGGCGCGGCGGGCGAATGCGTGGCGAGTTTCTGCGGCTTGGGTGAGAGCGTGTCCATCGCGGCGGCGGTAGCGATGTCGCCGAGCAGCTTCTGGATGTTGAAGTTGTCTTTTTCAAACTGCACGCGGAGGTCATCCAGGGCCTGCGTACCAAAGGCGAGCGGCGTCTGCTTCACCGTGTGGAAGAAAAGCTGCCGCACGAATGACTTGTGCGCCGCGGGGCTCCTCACCGTGTAATCGGCGATGTCCTTCGGCCCGGTGAGCTTTACCGTGTGGCCGTCGTCGGTGTCGAATTCGGCCAGCGCATTCACCGGCTTTTGGTTGTCCGTCGTCCGCCAGCGGCCCACGGCGTCGTAATGCTCGAGGCTGAAGCCGAACGGATTGATCACCGAGTGGCAGGAGGCGCAGGCGCCGGTGTTCGTGAGGTGTTCCACCTTCTCGCGCATCGTCAGCGTGGGGTCGAATTTCTGGTTGTCGAACGAGGTCGCGATCGAGGGATTCTTCAGCGTGAGCCCGACGATGCTGCGGCTGAGGAAGACGCCGCGGTGAATCGGTGAAGTGGTGCGGCTGTAGGAGTGCGACGCGAGCAGATAGGGATGCGTGATCACGCCGACGCGCTGCGCGGGATCGAAGCCGACGCGCTGGAAGGCCTCGCCCTTTACGTCCTTGCCGTAATATTTCGCGAGCCGTTCGTTGAGCCAGAGGTAGTCGGCATTGATCAACCGCCGGTAGTCGGAGGTGTCGCTCCACACCACTTCCTCGATGAACATCCAGAGCGACTCGCGCAGGTCCGCGAGCATCGTCTCGTCGAAACCGGGGAACGCCTTCGGGTCCTTCGAGGCCAGCGCGGCGCGCTCCAGTTCCAGCCAGTGGTTGAAGAAGCCGCGCAGCTTGGCCCTGGCCCGCGGGTCGGCGACCATGCGGCGGGCGACGGCGCCGACCTGCTCGCGGGTCTTCAGCTTGCCTTCGCTGGCCGCGCGGGCCAGTTGCTGGTCGGGAATGGAATCCCACAGCGTCAGCGCGAGCACCGAGGCGACGGCGAAGTCATCCGCCTTCCCGTCGTTCGCCAGCTCGGGATAGAGAAAGCGCGGGGAGTTCAGCGCGAGGAGCACTGCCCGCTTCACGCCCATCTCGGGCGACGGCGCGGTGTCGAAGAGCTGATCGACAAACATCTTCCGCTGCTCCTCGTCGAGCGGACGGCGGAACGCCGCCTCCACGAAACGCTTCGCGAAATCCTTGAGCTTTGCCGGACGGTCGGCCGCGCCGGGTTTCGAGCCCGTGAACCCGTCGAGATTCGTGACGACATACGACATCACCTCGACTGCGGCCTGCGTCGTCGCCTGATCCCATTCCTTGGAAATCGTGGTCCCGCGCTCGTACCCGTCGCTGCGGTCATCCGCGGGGAACGTCGTCGCCACGACCATCGTCGTCTGGCGGCCCTGCGGCTCCAGCACTTCCTCGGGCACGAGTTCCAGTCGGCCGTGCGACGGCTTCCAGTGCAGCTCCACGGAGGCGCTCTTGTCGTTGAACTTCTTGTGCTCGAGCGCGATCGGATACGCCCGCCCGCCGAGCAGGAAGACGCTCTTCTTCTCCTCGCGCACGTTCGGCCCCGGTGTCACCCATGCATCGATCAGCGGCTCGCGCGGGTTGTTCACGAAAAGGCGCACGCCATTCTCCGTCTTCACGACGAACTCATACATGCCCGTCTCCGGCGCAAAGATGGAGCCGTCCCAGCGCGTGTTGAAATCGTCCGCGCGCAATTTCTCCATGTCCGGGCTCTCCGCACTCCAGTGGAAAGCGATGACGGTATCCGTCTTATCGAAACCGGTGCGCTCCCACTTGTTCCGCGCCGCGCGCTCCGCGTCAGTCAACGGCTTCAGCACCGGGCCATAAGGCGCGGGGCGACGCCCGTTGTAGCGCGCCTTCAGACCGCGGTTCTTGCCCAGCGGGCGATCGAAGCCGCCCTGAAAGCGCCCGATCAGGTCCGCCACGGAATTCTGATACTGCTCGACCGTGAGCCGGGAGAGATCCTGATGCACGGGGCTGTTCCGCAACTGCGCGGCGGGCGAATAGAAGGCGTCGAAAATGTAGGCCGCCACCGCCTCGGCATCCTTGCCGACGACCGTGCCTTCCTTGTCCTCCGGCATGGATTTCGCGATGTATTTCGTCAGCGCGGGCACGTTGCGCTGCCCGGCCAGCGGTTCGTCGTGCTTCCCAGCCACGCCTTCGCCCCGCTTGCCGTGGCACTCCACGCACGCCTCGCGATAGACTTTGGCCCCGGGGTGCTCGGGGTTGATTTCTACGGCGAGCACCGACTGGGCGCCAAGCAGCGCCACGGCGCTGGCCGCGAGCAAGCTGCGGTTGAGGAGTTGAGAAACAAAAAGGGTCACGGAGCAAGGTAGGCTATTTGGAGCAATAATCTTAGGCCATTTGGGCGGGGTCACGTTGCGGAAATTGTCCAAGGTTACGCCGAAACTGCTCCCCCCCGCGGGTCATGATCGCTCGCGCTGCTCGGAACGACGCGCCGGAATCAGAGCGCCGCATTTTTGGCCAAAAACATCGTCCAATTTCATCCCGCGGTGGACTACACCGTTGAGCGCCCGCTCTTTCATCCCATGAATCCTCCCGACCGCGCCGAAGAATTCGTCTTCCTCCTCGCCCGCCACGAGCGGCTCCTCGGCGCCTACGTGATGACCATGGTCCCGCATCCGCAGGACGCCGACGACATCCTCCAGGAGGCCAAGGTCGTGATGTGGCGGAACTTCGGGAAGTTCGAGACGGGCACGAATTTCGGCGCGTGGGCGCGCAAGGTCGCGTTTCATCAGGTGCTCGCCTACCGCAAGCGCAAGCACCGCGACCGCTTGGATTTCAGCGAGGATTTCCTGCGCACCGTGGCCGACGAGGCGGAGCAAAGCGCCGACCACCTCGAACAGCGCGAGCGGTTGCTCCACGATTGCGTGGCCAAGCTGCCCGACGATCACCGCGACGCGCTCCAGTTGCGCTACCAGGAAGGCCTGAGCCTCGAAGACATGGCCTCCCGCCTCGGTCGCACCGTCGGCGCGCTCTACCGCCTGCTCAGCCGCGTGCGCCACGTCCTGCACCAGTGCGTTTCCAAAAACCTCAACCGTCCCGAAAATGAACCCGCCTGATTCTTCCGCGGAACTGCGCGAACTCTGCGACCGTCTGCTCGACGGCGACTTCACGATCAAAGACCGGGCGCGTCTCGAGGCGCTCGTTCTCAGCGATGCCGCGCTGCGCCGGCTCTACGTGGAGATCATGCACGAACACGCCGCACTGCGGCAGAGCTCCAGCCGGCTCGGCGAACTGCCGCTGAGCGAAATCCTGAGCACGCTACCGGATGGTGGAATTGTCGGGCAACCGCTCCGGTTGCCGGGGCCGGCGGAGCGCCCGCCCCACAGTGATTCGCTGAAGCACAACGTCATCCGCGGTTCCTTCGGTCGGAACTGGCTCCGGCTCGCCGCCGCCATCGCCGTCGGTTTCGCCGTGTGGTGGTTCGCGCCGAGTCCACAGCCGCGACCGCTCGCCACGCTCGTGGAAACCAACGGCGCGCGTTGGGAAAATTCCGCGCTCCCGACTGCGCCCGGTTCGCCGCTGCGCGCCGGCCGCCTGCGCCTCGCGGAAGGCGTCGCCCGGCTCACATTCCAAAGTGGCGCGGAAGTCTCGCTCGAAGGCCCCGCCGAACTCGAACTGACCGGCCCGAACGCCTGCTTCCTCCACACCGGCGCGCTCACCGCGCATGTGCCGGATCGCGCCAAGGGTTTCGTCGTCGGCACCACGCACGCCCGGCTCATCGATCACGGCACGGACTTCGGCATCAGCACCGACCCCGCCGGCCGCTCGCAAGTCCAGGTGCTGCAGGGCGAGGTCGAGCTGCAGCACGATCGCAGCGGCGAAAAACTGCGCCTGCTCACCAAGGAATCCGCCGCGATCACGCCCGAGCGTTTCAAGCCGAGTGACAAAGGCGAGGCCGAGCCCGATCGCTACGCCTTTGCCCGCACCGCCGCGGCGCAGCGCCCGCCGACACTCACGCTCACCACCGCCGGCGGCACTGGCGAGGCCGCGTATGTCGTCTCGCCGAACAGCCCGATCCACCACTCCGACACGCTGCTGCTCGTCAAAAACGCGCCGACGAAAAACTTCCTGCGCCGCGCGTATCTGCGCTTCGATCTCGGCCCGCTGCGCGACCGGCGCGTGGCCGACGCCACGCTCACGCTGAACTTCGAGGCCACCGGCTTCGGCTACGCCTCGCTCACCGGCGAACACGCCTTCGCCATCTACGCCCTCACCGACGACGCGCAGGACGCCTGGTCGGCGGAAAACCTGACCTGGGAAAGCGCGCCCGCCTTTGCCCCGGACGCTGGCGCCGTGGACCCCACGCGCGCCGTGAAACTCGGCACCTTCACCACCCCGCGGGGCGTGGTCAGCGGCGCGTATTCGATCAGCGGAGAAGCGCTCGCGGACTTCCTGAACCGCGACGCCAACCGGCAGGCCACGCTCATCGTCGTGCGCGAAACGCTCGAGGCGAAAAACACCGGCGCCGTCCACGGCTTCGCCGGCAACCGCCACCCCACACTCGCCCCACCGACGCTCCGCCTCACGCTCGCGGATCGCTAACGGCTGGCGCCCTACCGGTGAGCCTTCGCGAGCTTCACACTCGCCACCGCTGACCCTCGTACTGTAGCCATTGCCGCTCGGCTGCCGGTTTGGCGCCGCAGATTCCAGAACGGCATGCCTCCACCCAAGAAATCCACTGTCGCCAGCGTCGTCGCTTCTTTCGGCGCAATGGCGAAGCAAAAGCTGGCGAACCTCGCGGCCAGCGGCGCGCCGGAAGACCAACTTCGCGGGCCATTCGAGACGCTGCTCGCCGACATGGCGGAACTGGCGAACATCCCGCGCGGGAAAGTCACCGCCATCGGCGAGTCATCGCTCAGCGAGCTGAAGACGCGGCCCGACTACGCCATCACCGTCCATCACGCTCTGGTTGGTTTCGTGGAGTTGAAAGCGCCGGGCAAGGGCGGCGATCCGCGCAAATTCAAAGACCCGCACGACAAGGCGCAGTGGGAAAAGCTGCGCTCGCTCCCGAACGTCCTCTACACCGACGGCAACGCCTTCAGCCTCTGGCAAAACGGCGAGCTGGTCGATGCCGTCGTCACGCTCGTCGGCGGCATCGAATCCTCCGGCGACAAACTCGCCGCGCCGCCGGGCCTGCTCGCGCTCTTCGAGAATTTCCTCCGCTGGGAGCCCATCCCACCGCGCAGCGCCAAGGATCTTGCCCACATCAGCGCGCGGCTCTGCCACTTCCTGCGCGATGAAGTCACCAAGCAACTCGCGCTCGGCAGCGCCGCCCTCACCGCGCTCGCGACCGACTGGCGCAAGCTGCTCTTCCCCGACGCCACCGACCAGCGCTTCGCCGACGGCTACGCGCAGGCCGTCACCTTCGGCCTGCTCATGGCGCGGGCGAAGGAAATCCGGCTCTCGACCGGCCTCCAGCAAGTCGCCACCGAGCTGACGAAAACGAACTCCCTCATCGGCGCGGCGCTCCGCCTGCTCACCGACAACGCCGAAAATCAGGCCACGCTCAAGACTTCGCTCGGCACCCTCGCCCGCGTGCTCGATGC
>JBBQYR010000022.1:0-40198 GCA_038208565.1 Chthoniobacterales bacterium | reverse complement strand
TGTGGCCTCAAATTCGTCAGACTTCTGGTGATCCCAGCGCAGTGGCCCCACCCGTTCCCATTCCGAACACGGAAGTGAAACGCTGCAGCCCCGATGATAGTGCATCTATAGGTTGTGCGAAAGTAGGACGTCGCCAGTAATATGCCCCGTCTCTTGGAAACAAGAGGCGGGGCTTTTTTGCGCCCTTCGGTGGGAAAAGATCGCCTCTTCATGAGCTTTTTCTTGCCGCCGAGCGACGATGCCGACAGAACACGCGCAGGGAAACTCTCACATGAAAAAGGGCAACAACGTTCCAGATTACGTCACCATCGGATTCAACAAGATCGATCAAGACCTCCGGTTCTTGATCGGGTGCCTCCGAGAGGTCTTGCATGAGCTTGAACTTCCGACCTTGGCGGAGCATTTGCCTTGGTATTCTGTGGCGACACCAGCGACCGATCAACCGCCTGCTCAGTTAGGTTTGGTCTATTCCATTGCGTTTCAACTTTTGAACATGGTTGAAGAAAACGCTGCAGCTTATGTTCGATCCATTCGAGAAGCAGCTGAGGGCGTTGAGGCCGAGCGTGGGCTGTGGGGCGAACGATTCGCGTCGTTAAAAAATGTATCGCCGGTTCATATTGCGAAAATGCTGAAAGAGATTTGTGTGGAACCGGTTCTCACCGCGCATCCAACAGAGGCCAAAAGACTTGCGGTGCTCGATCAGCACCGCGCGCTGTATTCACTCCTAGTCGAAAGGGCGCGAGAGCATTCGGCATCCGACTCCGAATCGATAAGAGATAATACGATGGCTGCCTTGGAGCGTCTGTGGAGGACTGGTGAGATTTTGCTCGAAAAGCCGATGCTTGCTGACGAGCGGCGCAACGTTTTTCATTATCTGCGGGATGTTTTTCCAAGCGTGCTCACGCAACTTGATTCACGGCTGCGCCACGCTTGGAGTACCGCGGGCTTTGATCCGGTCTGTTTGCGTAGCGAGGCGAATTTGCCGCACATTCGGTTTGGGACCTGGGTTGGTGGGGATCGGGATGGACATCCAGGCGTTACTGACGAAGTCACAGCCGAGACTTTGGAGCGACTCCGCGCCAATGGATTAGTCGTAATTCGACGAGAATTGAGCCGCCTCGCCGATAAACTGAGTCTTTCGGACTGGATGCAGCCCTTGCCGGCATCCCTGATTACTCTACGAGATAGAATCGCTGCTGAACTCGGTGAAAGGGCTCGCCTCATTCTTTCCACGAACACCGGAGAACCTTGGCGGCAGTTTGTCGAATTGCTGATCGAGCGCCTCCCGATCGAAATAGCGCCGCACCAAATTTCCCAACTTCGCTCTGGCGGTGGAAATTATAGAGTTGCCGAGGAATTGGTCGCCGATCTGCATGCTCTTCGTGATTCTTTGATCGAGGTGGGCGCCGAACGGTTGGCTAATTCAGACGTCCGCCCAGTTTTGCGCGCGCTCCAGGTTTTTGGCTTTCACCTCGCGCAGTTGGACATCCGCCAAAATAGCGTATTTCACGCAAAGGCGCTTTCGCAGTTGGTGAGCGCATCCGGTATCGATGGGTCGCAGTGGGAGGAGTGGACGGAGGTTGAGCGACTTCGCTTCCTTGAAAAAGAACTGCATTCTCCGCGGCCGTTTCTACACGCCAATGCCTCCGCGGGTCCTGAGGCCGACGCCGTCCTGAGTTGCTATCGTGTCCTGGCCGGTCACATCGCACGTTACGGAGCAGATGGAATCGGTGCACTCATTGTCAGTATGACCCGCCGTCTTTCAGATCTGCTGGTCGTCTATGTCCTCGCGCGTGAAGCGGGGTTGACCCGCAGTTTGCCCGAAGGCCTCGTTTGTATGCTGCCAGTGGTGCCACTCTTCGAAACACTCGGCGACCTTGAGGCCGCGCCAGCAATTCTCGGTTCATTTCTGGAGCAATCGATGACTCGGCGCAGCCTGGATTTCATCTCGTGGAACTGGGGCCGCGAGAAGCTGCCGCTCACGCAGCAGGTCATGGTCGGTTACAGCGACAGCAACAAGGACTCCGGAATTTTCGCGAGCCAGTGGGGATTGCAAAAGGCGCAAGCGGCGCTGGCTCAACTTGGGCGGGATACTGGGATCCGGATCAAATTTTTCCATGGTCGGGGCGGAACCGTTAGTCGGGGAGCAGGTCCGACGCACCGATTTCTGGACGCTTTGCCTAACAATTCTTTGAGCGGCAGTATTCGCCTGACAGAACAGGGCGAGACGATCGCGCAGAAGTTCGGAAATTTCGTCACGGCTACCTATAATCTTGAACTACTGCTCGCCGGCGTAACGGCAAAAACCATCGAACACGAGCAAAGTGCACCACTGCCGCCACCGCTGGCACCTGTGCTGGAGAGGCTTTCCGAGGCAAGTCAGCGGGCCTATCGAAACTTTTTAGATACAGAGGGATTCCTGTCATTCTATCGGCAGGCGACTCCGATCGACGCTCTCGAACACAGTCGCATCGGATCCCGGCCATCCCGTCGGACGGGTCAGCCGAGTTTGGCGGATCTGCGCGCTATTCCCTGGGTGTTTAGCTGGAGTCAGGCGCGATTCTATGTCCCTGGATGGTTTGGGGCGGGCTCGGGTTTGAAAGCTCTGACCGACGACGAGTTGGCTCAGATCAAGGAACAGATTCGCACGTGGCCTTTCCTTCATTACGTGCTCACCAATATCGAATCGAGCATCGCCAGCACCGATCCGGAACTGATGGAGGCCTACGCGGGACTGGTCGAAAACCCGGAACTGCGCGAACGGTTCATGAAGATCATCATGGAGGAGTGGAATCTCACCCGTCAGATGCTTGAAGTGCTGCGTGGAGCGCCGATGGACGAGCGCCGTCCGCGAATGCTGAGGACGCTGCAACTCCGCTCGGAAGCGCTGCGGATTCTTCACTTCCAGCAAATCGATTTCTTGAAGAAGTGGCGCGGCTTAAAAGCAACCAATGATGAGGCAAGTGCCGAGAAGATGCTTCCTGACTTGCTGCTCTCGATCAATGCGATCGCCAGCGGTTTACGGACAACTGGGTAGCCCTAGCGCAATTTTTTCCGCTCGGGGGAAGCGACGGCGGAAGTCTCGGTGGTCGCGGCGATTCGCGTCGACGGATGGCGAAACGTTCCCGTTTTCCCGAACGAATAGTAGGGAATGTAGCGGTCGGAAGACACGCTGTCGGCCGCGATTGGATCGAGGCGATCGGTGCAGTCGAGAATCCACCACCGGCCTCCGCTCCGCCAATAGATCCAGGCGTGACTCGTGCGCGAAGTTTTCTCGGCTTTGCCGATAGTGAGCAGCGCATTACTATCGGCGAGGTTGTCGAACAGCCAGAGCGATTTCGATTTGCAGTCGCCGGCCTGCTGCGCCTCGGTCAGCTTGGGCGGGTCGGGTCGATAGGGGTCGCGGGTGATGTAGCGGAAACTGTAGCCGACCTTCATCAAGTGGCAGGCATCGGCCATGGTCGTGCGTTGCGGTTCCAGAGTCGCGATCACGGCGCGGACGCTGCCAAAATAGCGATCGTACGGGGTGGAAGTGGTGGGTTGAAGTTCCAACTCCTGTCCGCCTGGCGGCAGAGGAAAACTGGCACGGCGGGGCCCAGAGTTCGCCGAGGAAGTCGGCCCGCTATCGCGGAGCAACACCTCGCGACCGACACCAGCGGATCGAAAGCGAACAGCATCAGATGGACGGGTCGCACTTTCCTGCGCCACGGTGGAGTGAACAAGGAAGAGGGCGACGATGGAGCGGAGAAGGCTGGAGCGCATCGGTGAGGGGGAAGCTATCTTGATCGAGTCGCCGGTGGCAACTGCTCTTGGGTGCAGAAATCGGGAGCATTGCTTGGGAGCCTCTGGGCGGTAATCTCCGACTTAATGAGTCGAATCTTCAGCGCTGCCGGATCCCTCGTGGATCGCGTCAAGATCAACGTCGTCACGCGAGAGTGGCGGGAAGGCCGACCCGTGTGGGTCAAGCGGCGTCGGCGCTCGGCTGGGCCGATCATGTCTTGCGCCAACCATTTTTTCCGGCTCGCCGGCAACCCCATCTGTGCCATCACCGACACGGCGGCCTGGCAGCGTTGGGAGGTCGATTGTTTCCTCCGCCTGCATGGGGGAGAATTTCGCGCCTTTGCCGATGGCGCTCGGGCGGTCGCCGCGGAGGAGGTACCGGGAAAAAATCTTTCCCAACATCTCAATGAGGGCACCCTGACCCGGCGCATGCTCGCCGCCGCGGCGTTGGAAATGCGCCGCGCCCACGAGGGATTGTGCGGCACCTTTCAGGGGCGCTGGTCGCACGGTGATCCGCACGCCGGGAATTTTGTCTACGAGCCCCAGTCGGATCGGGCTCGACTGATCGATTTTGAAGTGATGCATCACCCCGAATTGCCCGCGGAAGAGCGGCACGCGGACGATCTGCTCATCTTCCTGCAGGATCTCGCCGGTCGCCTTCGCACCGAGGAATGGCTGCCTTCCGCGCAGGCTTTCCTCACGGACTACGGACGGTCGGAGATCGTGGCGCGCTTACGCCGAAAACTAGTCGTGCCGGGCGGATTGGCGCGGGTGTGGTGGGCGGTTCGCACGACCTATCTGGCGCCCGGTGAACTCATGCGGCGGGTCGTTGCTTTGCGCGAAAGTCTTTAGTTTCCCGGCTGGCAGGCGAAGTCATTCCGCGCGACTACCCACTCGCGCACGGGTGCTCCGCCGAGCAGATGCTCCTGCAAAATTCGCTCAAACCGCTCCGGCGTGATGCCGCCATACCACGTGCCCTCGGGATACACGACCAGCCACGGACCACCGGCGCAGATCCGAAAGCAACCCGCCTTGGTCCGCATCGCGCGCAGGCCGGTTTCCCGCACGCGGCGCTTCACAAATTCCCACACGCGTTCGCCATCCTCCGTGGCGCAGCAATCCGGCCCGATGCACAGGAAGAGGTGGCGCTCCGCACGGGAAACGCCGGCGTTTTCCAAACCCTGCTGGATGGCTTCGTTCATGGGAGCCCACCCTACGAAGGTGCGGGGGGCGACGGCAATCCGCGCGGCTGACCCACGGGTGAATTCCGCAAACTTCCCGACCTGTGTAACCGCAGCCTTGCCTGCGGCGTTACCTGCGGAGATGCAATGTCTTCATGCCCCCCGATGCCTTTGATGTGCCCGCGTGCCTCGACCGCGTGCGCCAGCAGGATGCCGCCGCGGCGCGGGCGCTCGTCGATCACTTTTACCCGCTCGTTATCAAGATCGCGCGCTCACACCGTCCGCGCCGGATGGCCGAAGAAGACCTCGCGCAGGAGATTTATTTGAAAATGTTCACTCGCCTCCAGCAGTACCACGGACGCGATGGCGTGCCTTTCGAGCACTGGCTCTCGCGGCTCGCGGTGACGACCTGCCTCGATGCGCTGCGCGCGGAAAAGCGCCGCCCGGAGTGGCGCTGGGCCGATCTTGGCGATGGCGAAAGGGATTGGCTGGAGTTCTTTGCCGGCGAAACGCCCGCGCCTGCGCCGAGCGATGCGCTGGGCGTGTGTGAGGTCGTTGAGAAACTGCTCGCCCTGCTTTCTACGGAAGATCGGTTGGTCATCACGCTGCTCGATCTCGAGGAGCGCTCGGTCGCAGAGATCAGCCAGTTGACCGGCTGGGGCGTCTCGTTGGTCAAGATTCGCGCCTTCCGGGCGCGGCGGAAATTGCGCGCGCACGCGCTGAAATTGCAGAAGGAGTCCAAGCTATGAATGAATTCGAACGACGTTGGAAACTCGGCGCAGAAGCGGCGCGCCGTGACGATGACGATTCGCCGGGTGAGGCGCCCTTCGGTTTTGCGGCGCGCGTGGTCGCGCACTGGCAGACGCAGCCCGGGCCTTCGCTCGCCACGCTCTGGCAATCACTCGTCCTGCGAGCGCTCGGCGCGGTGACGCTTGTCCTGCTGATCCTCGTGACCTACGGGACCTTTTCCTCGAGCCACGATGAACTCGCGCGGCCCGAGCTCGAAAGCGCCGTCGCGGATTCGCTCGTGCTTTTATGAAAGCGAAATGGAAAATCGTCGCTTCGCTGATCGCGCTCGTGCTCGTGAGCATGCTCGTGGGCGGCTTCCTCGGCGCCAAATATGCCGAGGGCGTGATCCGGAAACGCCACATGCCCGAAGCGTGGAATCGAACGGCGATGCGGGCCTTGCAGCACCGGCTCAAGCTGACGCCGGAGCAGAACGCGAAGATGCAGCATATCCTCGAGGGCGGCGTCGAGGAGATGAAAGGCATCCGCCTCGAGACGATCGCGAAAACCGACGTCGTGGTTGAACGCCTGCTCACCGAACTCGAAAAGGAAATCACCCCCGAGCAGCGTGTGGAATTTGAAAAACTGCGCAAGCAGCGCGGGTCGACGACGCTCGACATGCTGAAGGTGGAACCGCGGAAGAAATAAATCGCGCCGTGTAACCGCCGTCCGCGAAGCGGCGTTATCAGCGCCATGAAACTCCAATTCCCATCCCCGATGAAATCCACCATTTGCCTCGCCCTTCTCCTCGCGCTCGGAAGTCTGGCGCAGGCGCAGGAAGCCATCCCGCTCGAAGAAGCTCAGAAAGCTGCGCGCAAGCTGATCGCCACGATCGGAACTGCGAGTGATCTGCCCTTCACCATGGAGGCCGATGTCGAGCGCCCGGCCGGGCTCAAGGGCGGTGAGGCTGGCGTCATCGTCCTGCCCGACAAGAGCCTCAATGCCGCCGCTGTCGCTGCGGCGGGCAAGACGTTTGTTCCGGTCGGTCAGCTTTGGTCGCTCAAGGTCACGCTCGCATCCGGCGGACGCGGTTTTTCCAGCGATAAGCTGCGGCTCGTCTCCGTGGGCGACGGGGAACGGACTCGCGAGGTGCAGTTTTTCCTCCTCGGTGTCGTGAAGAACGAACAGGGCGCCCTCGAACTCGCAGTCTTCGGCAAAGGCGCGGAGCCGCTCTACCGCGTGGCGTTGCAAAAGGCCGGCTCGGGCAGCCAGAATCTCCCGCTCGAACTCACCGGCACGAAGACCGGCGAGGAGTCCGCGCGGCTCACGCTCAGCGTCCTCGGCCAGTACACCGCCGATCTCGACCTCGTCAAAGCGGACTGATCCCCGCCGCGCGGGAGATCGTGTTCGCGGGTGGCGCAGGATTTGCGTAGGACTGCGGCACCCATGAATCCCCGCGTCTTCGTCGTCAGCCTGCTGCTGTTTGGTTCGGGACTCTGCGCCCTCGTTTATCAGACGGTCTGGCTGCGCGAGTTTCGGCTCATCTTCGGCGCTTCCACGGCGGCCACTGCAGCGGTGCTCGGCATCTTCATGGGCGGGCTCGGCCTCGGCAGCGTGCTGCTCGGCGGTCGGGCGGAAAGGGCGAAGCGTCCGCTGGCGTTTTACGCGAACTTGGAAATCTGGATCGCGATTACCGCCGCGCTTACGCCGTTTCTCGTCATGCTCGCACGGCATTTCTATTCGTCGCTCGGCGGGTCGCTGGGACTCGGGCCGGTTTTCGGAACCGTAGCGCGCCTGGTGCTTTCCGCGCTGGTGCTCGCCGGGCCCACGCTGCTCATGGGCGGCACTTTGCCCGCCGCCGCGCGCAGTGTCATCGGACGCGAAGATGCCGGGCGGCGCGGCCTCGCGCTCCTTTATGGCATCAATACTTTGGGCGCCGTGACGGGCGCGATGCTCGCCACTTTCGTCGCGCTCGAGGCGCTCGGGAATCGGCACACGCTCTGGGCCGCGTGCCTGCTCAATGTCATCGTCGCGCTCATCGCCCGGGCGCTCTCGCGCTCCTTTCCCGAGCCGGAAAACTCGGCGACCGAGGAGACCGTTGAGCAGCGGCAGGCCGCGGCTCCGCGACCGCTCGTCCTCACCGCCGCGGCGCTGGTGGGCTTCGCGTTCCTGCTCATGGAACTCGTCTGGTATCGCATGCTCAGCCCGCTGCTGGGCGGCTCCACGTTCACCTTCGGGCTGATCCTCGCCGTCGCGCTGCTCGGCATCGGCCTCGGCGGCACGCTTTACGCGCTCGCTGGACAGCGGGCGGGCGGAACTCTCACCGCCTTCTCGTGGACGTGCGCGTTGGAGGCGCTGGCCATCGCCATTCCATTCGCGTTTGGCGATCGGCTCGCGGTGCTCGCCGCGCATCTGCGCTCGCTTTCGATGGTCGGCTTTTGGCCGCAGGTTTTTGGCTGGTTCATCATCATCGCCATCGTCGTTCTGCCCGCGGCGATCGTCGCGGGTTTCCAATTTCCGCTGCTCGTGGCGCTGCTCGGCAAAGGAGGCCAGGGCGTGGGCCGCGATACCGCGCGCGCTTATGCGCTCAATACCGTCGGCGCCATCGCCGGCTCACTCGCCGGTGGCTTCGGCCTGCTCCCGCTCATCACCGCGCCGGGTTTATGGAAGATGGTGATCGTCATGCTCGGCGCACTTTCGCTCGTGTCGCTCCTCGTGCAGCAGCGGCGCTCACTCGTGCCGGCGCTGTCGGCGTTTGGCGTCACGGCTTCCGTCGTCGCAGCGGCGGCGCTCCTCTTCACGCTCGGCCCCACGCCCGCCTGGCGGCATAGCGGCGTCGGCGTCGGGCGCTCCGGCCTGGATGCGCCGTCGCTCAATGTGCTCCGCGATCGCGTCGGCCAGTTTCGCCAGCAGACGATGTGGGAAAGCGAGGGCGTGGAAAGCAGCGTCGCGATCTACGCGATGCACGGCGCGTCGTTTGTGGTGAATGGCAAATCCGACGGCAACATCCGCGCCGATGCCGGCACGCAGGTGCTCGGTGGATTGCTCGGCGCGGCGCTCCTGCCGAAGCTCCAGACCGCTTGCGTCATCGGCCTCGGCACGGGCTCGACTGCCGGTTGGTTGGCGAAGATCCCGGAGATCGAGCGCGTGGATGCCATGGAACTCGAGCCCGCCATCATCGAGGTGGCAAAGATCTGCGAACTCGCGAACCTGCACGTCCTCGACAACCCCAAGTGCCGCGTGCTGCTCGGCGATGCGCGGGAGATGCTCATCACCACGAAACAAAGCTACGACTTGATCTTCAGCGAGCCGTCGAACCCGTATCGCGCCGGCATCGCCAGCCTTTTCACCACCGAGTTTTACCAAACGGCGCGCGCCCGCCTGAATCCGAACGGGCTCTTTTTGCAATGGGTGCAGGCTTACGAGGTGGACAGCGACGCAATCCGCATGGTGCTGGCCACGCTCGGTGGGGTCTTTCCCCACGTCGAAATCTGGACGACGCAAGCCGGCGATCTGCTCCTCGTCGCGAGCGCGCAGCCGCGGGCGTGGGACATCGCGGCGATCCGCGCGCGTTTGGAAACCGAGCCCTTCCGCACCGCGACACGCCGCATCTGGGGCATCGATAGCGCCGAAGGTTTTCTGGCCCATTTCTGCGCAGGCGCGGAAGTCCCGCGCCGGCTGGCGGCGCTGCCCGGCATTGAAACGAATACCGACGACAACACGCTCCTCGAGTTCGCCTTTGCCCGCAGCGTGGGACGCTCGTCGGGTTTTCAAACGCCGGAACTGCTGCGCGTGGCCAATGAGCTCGGGGCCAATCGGCCGGACGTCGTCGGCGAAGTTGATTGGGCGCGCGTGCTGGAGGAGCGCTATGCGATGTTTGCCCGCGATGGTTATCCGCCGCCGACCGTGGCCGGCGTCTCGGAAGTCGGCGCGGTGCGGTGCGAGATCCGCCGGCTGGTGGAGCAAAAGCAGGTCGCGGCTGCGGGGCGGCTCTGGCTGGAGAAAAAGCCGGCGCCGTTGAATCCAGGAGACGTCGTCACGTTTGCCCTCGCGCTCGCCGAAGCGGCTTCGGATGAGGCTTTGCCGTTCATCGAGCAACTGCGCGCGACGAGCGAATCGGAGGCGAGTGCGCTGGAGGCGTTGCTGCGCGTGCGCCAAAACAAACGCGCCGATGCGATCAAGCCGCTGCTCGCTGCCTACGCGGCCTTTTACCGCGATCCGTGGCCCGAGGCCGCGGTGCAGACCCGCGCCTTTCAACTCTCGTGGGAGATCACCGCCACGGAGCCGGATGCGGCGCCGCTCTTTTTCAACGCGCTGAAAGGCGGTCCGCTCCCCGGCTACCTCATGGAAGCCGCGCGCCGCCAGACGCTCGTGCATCTCACGCTGCGCATGTGGCGGACCGGGAAGCCTGTGTCCGGCGAAGGCTTCGCGCTGCTGGAACCGTGGCCCAACTGGAACCGCGACAGCCTCAAGGACCGCTACACCTTCTACAAGTCCACCGGACTCGGCGACGTGGACCGCGCCCGCGCCGATCTCGAAGAATTCCTGGCGGCGGAAGGTGGCGCTTTCAATCGCGGCCTCGAAGCGCCACCCAAGCCGACGACGGCGCGCTGAAGGTTGCTGGAAAATCCATTTCACTCGGCGCGATGTGCGGCTAGAAAGGCCGCCCTATGAAAATTGTCGTCGCTTACTCCGGAGGTCTGGACACCTCCGTCCTGCTCACCTGGCTGAAGGAAACCTACTCCGCGGAGATCGTCGCGTTTTGCGCGGACGTAGGGCAGGAGGAGGAGCTCGATGGCCTCGACGCCAAGGCGCTGCGCACCGGTGCGAGCAAGTGCTTCATCGACGATCTGCGCGAGGAATTTGCCCGCGATTTCATTTTCCCGATGTTTCAGGCGGGCGCGATTTACGAGGGGCAATATTACCTCGGCACGTCGATCGCGCGTCCGCTCATCGCCAAGCGCATGGTCGAAATCGCGAAGGCGGAGAAGGCCGATGCGGTGGCCCACGGCGCGACGGGCAAGGGCAACGATCAGGTGCGCTTTGAACTCACCGCGGCCGCGCTCGCGCCGGAGTTGGAAGTCATCGCGCCTTGGCGCCAAGAGCGTTTCCGCGAGCAGTTCCCCGGCCGCGCGGAGATGATCGCCTACGCCGAAAAGAACGGCATCCCGGTTTCCGCCTCGGCGAAGAAACCCTACTCGATGGACCGTAATCTCCTGCACATCAGCTTCGAGGCCGGCATCCTCGAAGACCCGTGGTTCGACGCTAGCGCGGAGAAATCGCGCGACATGTATGTGCTCTCGGTTTCGCCCGAAGAAGCGCCCGACAAGGCGGAGCATGTCGAGCTGGTATTTGAAAAGGGCAACTGCGTGGCCATCGGCTACCACGAACTCGATGCGCTGCTCGCCGAACTGGGCATCACCGGCGTGAAGTATGACAGCGAAAATCACGCGTTTCTTTCGCCGCTCGGCGTTATGCGCGTGCTCAACAAACTCGGCGGCAAGCATGGCATCGGTCGCGTCGATCTCGTCGAAAATCGCTTCGTCGGCATGAAGTCGCGCGGCGTTTACGAGACTCCCGGCGGGGCGATCCTGCACTTCGCGCACCGGCAGGTGGAATCGCTGACGATGGATCGCGAAGTCATGCACCTGCGCGACTCGCTCATCCCAAAATACGCGACGCTGGTTTACAACGGATTCTGGTTCGCGCCCGAGCGCGAGGCCTTGCAGGCGCTCGTCACCGAGACGCAGAAAAACGTGACCGGGACCGTGCGCCTCAAGCTCTACAAAGGCAACGTGATCACGGCCGGTCGCAAGTCGCCGCTCAGCCTCTACAACCCCGACATCGCAACGATGGAGGCCGACCCGACCAAGGCCTACAACCAGAACGACGCCACCGGCTTCATCGCGCTGAACGCGCTCCGGCTCAAGGTCGCGACGCGCGTCCGCAACGCGCAAAAATAGCGCGGCCCCATGGAAGACTTCTTTGGAGCACTTGCCGTCCTCGTGGCGCTGGCTTCGCTGCCGTGCGGATTTTTGCTGGCGCGGCGGTGCGTCAAGAATGTCTTCGGGCGAATCGCGCTCACGCTCGTCTTTGGCCTCGTCATCCTTGTCGCGGGCCTCATCGCGGTGATGGCTGGTTGCTCCGGGCTTGGCGGAAAAATGCACATCCAGTGATGTCCCGGACGAAACAGCGAAGGACCTCGCGGTGGTTGCTGCCGCATTTTCCGACAAACGCGAAGACCTCAGCGGAATGAAAATCGCGCTGCTGACCGAAACGCTGCTCAAGCGCACGCGAAGCCGCTGCCCGGTCTGCCACGCGGAGTGTCCGGCGGAAGTCTGGAAGATCGGCGATGCGAAAAAGCAGCGGGTCTTGCTCCGGCGGACGTGCGCGGAGCATGGGCGGGCAGAAGTGTGCATCGCGTCGGATGCGCGGTTTTATTGGCTGGCGCAGGGTGATCCGGAGAACGCCTGCTGCGGTGGCAACGCCTGCTCGGCGGGCGATGGCGTGGTGCGCGGCACGCTCGGCCGCAATGCCGCGCCGGGCGAAGCGGTGGGCAAGGTGGAGAAGCTCTCCACGTGCCTCGCGCTGATCGAGGTCGTCAACTCCTGCAACCTCGCCTGTCCGACGTGCTTTGCCGATTCGCCGCGCGATCCGCACGTCGATGCGGTGCCGCTCGCGGAACTGCAGCAGCGCATCCAAGGCGTGATCGATCGGAAGGGCGGCATCGAGATTCTCCAACTCTCCGGCGGCGAGCCGACGCTGCATCCGCAATTCGCCGAGCTGCTCGCTTGGTGCCACGCGAATCCCGGCATCGACTACGTGCTGTTGAATACGAACGGGGTCCGCATCGCGCACGATGACGCCTTCCTCGATGCGCTCGCGAAGACGTTTCGCTACGGGAAATTTCAGCTCTATCTGCAATTCGACGGACCACAGGAAGCTGGGCAGCGCGACTTGCGCGGCGCGGATTTGCGGGAAGTGCGGCGGCGCGCGATCGAGCGCTGCAACGCGCTCAATATCCCGATCACACTCGCGATGACGGTGACACCGGAGAACCTCGCGCATCTGTGGGAGGCAGTGGAGTTTGGGCTGAAGTATCCGAACATTCGCGGCGTCGCCTTTCAGCCGATGTTCACGTCCGGGCGAAGCCACGAGCGTTCCGCCACACGACTGAACACCGCCGACATCATCCTCGCCGCGGTCGAACAGGCCGCGGGCAAGCTGCGCTACGAGGACTTTACCCCGCTGCCTTGCGGCGATCCGAACTGTGCGACGATCGGCTATTTGCTTAAGACTCCCGACGGCAGCACGCGTTCGGTGAGCGAGTTCATCGACTTCGCGCAGGTGCAGGGATTTCTCCGCGACAAGATCCGCTATCGCCTCGAAGACCTGCTGCAATGCGGCTGCGAGAGCGAACCGCTCGGCGCGCTGCTCAAGGAATTCGAACTCAACGAATCGAACACCTTCCGCCTTTTCATTAAGCCCTTCATGGATGCGTGGACGTGGGACGAGGACCGCATCGACCGCTGCTGCACGCACGTGATCCGGCCGGATGGGCAGCTTGATTCCTTCTGCCGGTATTATGGGGCGGGTGGTGCTGGGGCACGATGACGGCGTCGCCGTATTCGTGGCTGATGCTCGCCGGGATCGGGGTGAGTTTGTTTTTCTGGTCACGGCTGGCGAAGCGTGATGAACGGTTGCTCGTCATTTACCTCGCGGCGTTGGTCAGCGCGTTTCTCGGCGCGAAGCTGGTGTATCTCGCCGCGGAGGGCTGGATATTTTGGGATGATCCGCAGCGCTGGAGGATCTGGGCGACGGGAAAGACGATTCTCGGCGCGCTGCTCGGCGGATACGCCGGAGTGGAAGTGGCCAAAAAACTGGCAGGTTATGCTGCGCCGACGGGGGACTGGTTTGCGCTGATCGCGCCGCTGGGGATCATCCTCGGTCGGGTCGGGTGCCTGCTGCACGGCTGCTGTCTCGGTGCTGTTTGCGCGCCAGCGTGGTGGACGATCCGCGATGGTCGGGGCGTCGCGCGGTGGCCGTCGGTGCCGGTGGAGATGGCCTTCAACGCGGTGGCGATCCTGGTGGTTCTCGGCCTTCGGTCGCGTCGGCTGCTGCCCGGCCAGCACTTCCATCTCTACCTCATCGCCTACGGCACGTTCCGCTTTTTTCATGAATTCCTGCGGGCGACTCCGCGGGTGGTCGGCGGGATTTCCGGGTATCAGATCGCCGCGTTGGCGGTTGCGGTTTTGGGCGCTGCGGGTTTTGCTCGCCGCCGGTATGCGCGTTCCATTTCTCCCCAAGCTCCGCTGGCCTGAGCTTCTGCTCACGATCTTGTTCCTGTCCGCGATGAGCGCGACGGCATTTGCACAAAAGGCGGACGGGTTCGATGCGGAGCTCGAGGCGATCCGGGCGAAGTATCAGCTCCCCGCGCTGGCGGCGCTGGCCATGATCGGCGGCGAAGTGAAGGCGAATGGCGCGGTCGGGCTGCGGCGGCTGGGCGGCACGGAGCGGGTGACGCAAAATGACAAGTGGCACATCGGTTCATGCACGAAATCGATGACCGCGACGCTGGCGGCGATGCTGGTGGAGCAGGGCAACCTGCGGTGGGATATGCGGGTCGGCGAAGTCTTTTCGGAGCTGCGCGAGAGCATGGACCCGATGTGGGCGCCGGTGACACTGGAGATGTTGCTTTCGCACCGGGGCGGTGCACCGGCCAAGGCACCCGAGAATCTGTGGCGCAATGCCTGGGCGCAATCGGGGACGGTCCTGGAGCAGCGCACGAGTTTCGTGAATGGCCTGCTCCTGCGGCGCCCGGAGAGCGAGCCGGGCACGAAATACATCTACTCCAATCAGGGTTACGCCATCGCCGGCGCGATGCTGGAGCGCGTGATGCGCAAGCCGTGGGAGGAACTGATGCGGACGATGCTCTTTGCGTCGTGCAATATGACGTCTGCCGGGTTTGGCGCGCCGGCTTCGGTCGGGAAGGTGGATCAGCCTTGGGGTCATAAAGGTGCGGAGCTGAGGCCGGTGGAGCCGGGCTCGGGGGCCGATAATCCGCCGGCGATCGGCCCGGCGGCCACGGTGCATGCCACGCTGCCGGACTTCGCCCGCTACGCCGCGCTGCACGCGGTGGGCGATCGGTTGGGGACGTTGTTTTTAAAGCGCGAGGGATTTCGCAAACTGCACACGGCGCCGGGGGGGCAGGATTATGCGTTGGGCTGGATCGTGGCGCCGCGTCCCTGGGCAGGCGGCGATGCGCTCACGCATGTGGGTTCAAACACGAACTTCCTTTTCGTGGTGTGGATCGCGCCGGCGAAGGACGCGGTCTTTATCGCGGCGACGAACTGCGCCGGAAAGGGGGCGCGGGAGGCGACTGACGAAGCGGTGAGCTTGCTCATCGGCAAGCTGATGAAGTGACCGTGCGGGATCAGTAACGAGGGACGCTCGGGTCGACTACCTCCGACCACGCATCGATGCCACCGGCGATGTTGGTGACGCTGGTGAAGCCACTATGCAGCAGGAACTCCCCGGCGCGGGCAGAGCGCACGCCGTGATGGCAGAGGACGAGTAGCGGCTGCGCGGGATCAGTCAGCTTTTCCGCCGCGATGGCCGGCCATTGGGAAAGAGGGAGCAGTTCTGCGCCGGCGATCTGGGCAAACTCGAATTCGTTCGCCTCGCGCACATCGATGAGGCGGGGCGGATTCGCGGCGGCGAGCCGTTGCTGCGCTTCGCCGACGGAGATCTCCGGGAGCGCCACGGGCGTCAGTGTGTGACGGAGACCGGCGTGCCTTTTTCGACGTGGGCAAAGAATCGCTCGGCCATGAAGCCGGGCATGCGGATGCAGCCGTGCGAAGCGGCGTAGCCGGGCAGGAAGCCCTCGTGCATGCCGATGCCGCCGACGATGCGCATGAAGAAGGGCATCTTCGCGCCATCGAACACCGCGCCTGGCGGGCGCTTGTCCTTGGTCGAATCGACGTCCTTTTTCACAACTGCGCCAGTCTGGGCGTCCACGTAGTCGCCGTAGAGGTTCGACTTATGGTCGCGGCTCTTTTGGGTGATCTTGAAGTTGCCCGTCGTGGTGCCGAAGCCTTCGCGCCCGCTGGAGATCACGGAGATGCCGACAAGCTCGCCGCCCTTGTAGAAATAGGCGCGTTGTTCGGTGAGATCGATACGGATCGACGGGGCGCCGGCCGCCGAGTCGCCATCCCAATAGGAAACGTTGTCGAAATTCGCGCGCTGGGGCTGAGCCTCGCGACGGAAACCACCGAGGTAGGTGGTATCCGGGCGGAGGCGAGGATCGTGCGCACACCCGCCTGCAAAGAGCGCGGTGAGCAAGAGCAGTCCAAAGAGGCGAGGCATCGGCAGAGGGAGTTTCAAAGCGCGGCAATAAAGGGGCTGCCTTCTGGAGCGTCAAGGGCTCATTGGCCGGGGAACAATCCGTTGCGGCACGGGAAGCGCTCTGCTATAAAAACTCCACTTTTCCCCGAGCGGACCGACCTGCATGCCCACCTACGAATATCAGTGCGAGAAGTGTAAGAAGCCGTTCGAGCTTTACCAATCGATGAAGGATGCCGCCCTGACGACCTGTCCGAAGGAGGTCTGCCGCATGAAAAAGTGGGGCAAGGGCAAGGTGAAGCGCCAGATGGGGGCGGGAGCCGGCCTCATTTTCAAAGGCTCGGGATTTTACATTACCGACTACCGAAGTGAGGGTTATAAATCTGCTGCGCGAAGCGATAAGCCCGGTGGGGAGAGCAAGGGTGGCGACACCAAGAAAGCGGACGCCAAACCTGCCGCCGCCGAAAAACCGAAACCTGCCGCGAAGAAAAAGACCGAATAGCCATGCCTACCATTCCCTCGTCCGGCGCCACCCTGCCGTGTGAGCAGTGCAACTACGAGAACGAGCCGGAGCGCGTCTATTGCCACAACTGCGGGGCCAAACTGGACCGCTCGCTTTTGCCGAAAGGTGAAGAATCGAAGCAGGAAGCACCCGAGAAGGCGCGCAAACGCATCGCGAAGATGACCAACCCGCAGTCGGGCTGGTTCTGGCGCGAGGTGAAGATGTTGTTCAAGGTGGCCATTTACGCGGCACTGGCGGCGGCGATCATCCTGCTCGTGCAAAAGCCGGAAGGGGTGCCCGATCCGAAAGGTGAATCGACGATGCGCCTGGTGAGCAGCGACATGATGGAGGCGCTCGAATCGCCAGCCCCGCGGCCGATTTCTTTCACCGAGGCCGAGGTGAATCAATACCTCAAGCAGATGCTCAAGGCGAAGGAAGGGGCGATCCCCGGCGTGCAGTTCATGCGTGCTTTCGTGAATCTCCGGCCCGGCGTGATCCGCATCAGCTCGGAAAATTCCGCGTGGGGTTATCTCGTGTATTCCGGCGTGGAGTATCGCCTCGAAGTGAAGGACGGGAAGTTCATCTCGACCGTGGTCGGCGGTAATTTCGGCCGGCTCCGCGTGGATCCGCAGCTCATGCAATATGCGGACTATGCTTTCCAAAGCCTGTGGGGCGCGCTGCAGCGGGAGCGCAAGCAGATGGACAAGATGATGAGCATCAAGGTGGAGGAGAAGCGCATCGATCTCGTCACCAAAGGCGCCGCCGCGGTGCGATGAACCGGCGCGCCGTCCTGTGGTTCGCCGCCGTGAGTGTGGCGGGCATCATCGCGGCGCAGGCGATCGATCTCCGGCAGCGCAGCGAGAGCCGCAGCAAGCAGTTCGTCGTCTATAGCGAGGACGTGCGACTGCGGCAGCGCGTGGCCAGTTTCGCCGAGGAGATGAAGGGCCTGGTGTTGGAGCTTTTGCATGAGGGCGACCGCTGGCGCGCTCCGGTGGTGATCACCCTCGAGCGCGCGAAAACCGGCGAGCCGCCGCTCCCGGCGCGCCTGCGTTTTGCCGAGACGGAGCCCGGTTTCAAGATCGAGTTGCAGATCAAAATCGGTGACGACCCGCAGGCCGTGAATCTGCAGAAGATGCTCCTGCGCGCCTCGCTGATCGAGTACGCCTACCGCGAGAAAGGCATCACTGCGGGCGAGACGGTGATCGAGCCGCCGTGGTGGGTGGTGGAGGGGCTCATCGAGATGTCGGGGCGGCGCGGAGAAACTCCCGACGGAGGGCTGTTCCGCCGGCTCATCGACACGAACCGGCTTCCGCCGCTGGAAAACTTCCTCGGGGAAAAGCCCGACGAACTCGGCCCCACGGCGCTCGCCGTGGATCGGGCGCTGGCCATGAGTCTGCTGCAATTGCTCGTCGAGCAACCGGACGGTCGCACCGCTCTCGCGCGGCTCGTGCGCGATTGGCCGCAGAGCAATGGCGATCCCGTCGCGCTGCTGACGCGCAATTTTCCCGGCCTCGGCAAGGGGCCGACGTTGCAGAAGTGGTGGACGCTCAGCCTGGCGCGTTTCGCCGCGGTCGATCGCTACCAGGGGCTGACCACCGAAGAGTCCGAGGCAACGCTGGCGCCGCTCCTGGAGTTCGAACTCGTGATCAACAAGGCGGGCGAGAAGAAGAAATTCGCCGTCGGGGAATTCGCTCAATACCTGAAGTTTCCCGCGAGTCGCGCGGTGCTGGAGGCGCGGCACGCGGAGATCGTGGCGCTGAGCACGCGGGCGAGCGCGCTCTATCGCCCCGTCGTCGCGGACTACGAGGGAATCTTCGCCCTGCTCGGGCAGCGCAAAACGCGCGGCCTGCGCGCGCGGCTGGAGCAGGTGGAGGAAGGGCGGCGCTTTGTGCTGCGGCGCACCACGGAGATTGCGGACTACCTCAATTGGTTTGAAGCGACGCAGATGCAGACCCGGAGCAGCGCGTTCGACAACTACCTCAAGACAGCCCGCGAACTTTCGGAACAGGACCAGAAGAACAAAGGCCCGGTCGGCCGCTACCTCGACGAACTCGAGAAGGAACTCTAAGCCCGGCGCGGCTAGGGGGGCAGCAGCCCCTTGCCCAGCTTGTCCATGCAGCTGGGGCAGATGCCGTGGGAGAAATCCGTGCCGGTCTCCGCGTGGATGTATTCATCGATCTGCCGCCAGTAGTCCTGATCGTCGCGCACGCTTTTGCAATACATGCAGATCGGGAGCAATTCCTTGAGCCGCTTCACGTCGTCGAGTGCGGTTTCGAGATCCCCCACCCGCTGGGCCAGCGTGCGCTCCAGTTCCACGACGCGCTGGCCTACTTTCAGCCGCGCCCGGAGTTCGTTGGGATCGAAAGGCTTCACCACATAGTCGTCGGCGCCAGCGTCCAGCCCTTCGGCGATCTCGTCCTTCTGCCCCTTCGCCGTGAGGAGCAGGAGATAGATGTAGGGACGGCCGGTTTGCTGGCGGACGCGCTGGCAAAGCTCCGCGCCATCGATCTTGGGCATCATCCAGTCGAGGATCGCGATGGAGGGCGCATCGGGTTGATCGAGAATGGCCGCCGCCGCTTCGCCATCCTCTACGCTGATCACCTCGAAACCCCAGTTTTGCAAATTACGCTCCAGCAAATGGCGGGATACATGATGATCCTCGGCGATGAGGATGCGGTTGTTGGCGAGGCTCATGAAGTTTGGGGATCGTTTCCAATCCACATCGAATGTCGGCGACGAATCGGGCGGGTCAAAAATAGACAGCCGTATTTTCGCTTTGCTCGCGGGCGGAATTGTCGTTTCGTCGCGATTCCAGTCCGATGAAAGTCTCCGACCTGCGCGGTATCCTCCAATACGTCCCTCGATTCCGGGAGCGCATCTTCGTGGTCGCGATCGACGGGGACATCGTGGCTTCACCGAATTTTGCAAACATCCTGCTCGATCTCGCGGTGCTGCGTTCGCTGAGCATCAAGGTGATCCTCGTGCATGGAGCCAGCCGGCAGATTGCGGAGCTCGCGTCGGAACGCGGCGTGGCCATTTCAAATTCCGACGGCACCGGAATCACGGATGACCTGACGCTGAAGGTGAGCCTCGTGGCTGTGACGAACGTGATGAACGAGATCATGCAGGGGCTGACTTCGGTGGATCTGCGCGCGGCGTATTCCAATGCGATCATCGCTCATCCTGCGGGCATTCTCGGCGGTGTGGATTTTCTTTACACTGGCCGCGTCGAGCGCGTGGACACGAAGTCGCTCCACCTCTTTCTCAACGAAGGCATCATCCCGCTCATCCCGCCGATGGGCTACGACGGCGAAGGCAAAACCTATCGCGTGAACTCCGACGCCGTGGCGCTGGAAGTCGCCGAGTCGATGCAGGCGATGAAGATTATTTACCTCTCGTCGCACGATGGCGTGGTCGTGGACGGTGAACTCGTCGGCCAGCTTTCGATCGTGGAGGCGGAGGAGTTTGGGAAAAAGAAGCGCGGGGCCATCGACGCCGGCTTGCTCTCGAAGCTCGATCATGCGGCGCGCGCGTGCCGGCAGGGCGTGGCGCGTGTGCATTTGCTGAACGGGCTGCGCGACGAAGCGTTGCTCAGCGAGGTCTTCAGCCAGGAGGGCATCGGCACGATGGTCTACTCCAACGAGTATCAGCAGATCCGCCGGGTCTTTAAGAAAGACGTGCGCGCGGTGATGACGCTGATCCGGCAATCCGTGAACAGCGAGGAACTCGTGAAGCGCACCCGGGCCGACATCCTCGCGCGCCTCGAAGATTACTGGGTGCTGGAGATCGATCGGAATCTCGTCGGCTGTGTGGCCATCCATCTTTTTCCCGAGCAGCAGCTCGCCGAGCTCGCCTGCCTCTACGTTCACAAGAATCACGAGGGTCAGGGCTACGGGCGCAAGCTCATGGCCTTTGCCGAGCAACTCGCCGCCGAGAAAGGCGCGAAGCAACTGCTCGCGCTCTCGACTCAAGCCTTCAACTACTTCCAGCAGAAGGGCGGATTCAGCGAGGTGCCGTCGGACGAGCTGCCGCCGGAGCGCCGGAAAAAGTATGACGCCAGCGGGCGCAACTCGAAGATCCTGATGAAAGCGCTCGGTGGCTCTACGCCGGGACTTTCGCCCAAAGCCTGACGCCCGCGGGACGGCGAGGTTTGTCCTTGTGTCCCGCCGAGGCGCGGGGCTCTCTTGCGAGCGATGAACGCCTCCTTTCTGCTCGATGCCGTAGTGCTGGTCGCCTACTTCGCCGTGATTGTCGGCATCGGGCTCTCTCAGCGCTCGAAGAGCGACAGCGTCGAGGGATTTGCGTTGGGGGATCGGCAGACGCCATGGTGGGCGGTGCTGGCCAGCATCCTGGCCGCGGAGATCAGCGCCGCGACCTTCCTCGGGGCGCCGGAAAGCGGCTACGTGAAAGGCAACTGGACCTACGCGCAGTTTGCCATCGGCACGATTCTCGCGCGGGTCATCGTCAGCTTTCTCTTCATTCCGCTTTTCTATCGTCACGGCGTCATCTCGCTCTACGAATTCCTCGAGACGCGCTTTGGCCCGCGCACGCGCACCTGGGCCTCGGCGACCTTCCTCGTCACGCGGGTGCTCGCGATGGGAACGCGCCTTTATGTCAGCGCGATCATTCTCGTGCTCGCGTGGCAGTTGATGCGCGGTGTTCCAGTGAGTGCCTGGGAGAAATTCTGGATCTTCGCCGGGGCTGTCATTCTCGTGACTTTGCTCACCGCGCTCTACACGGCGGTCGGCGGGATTCGCGCGGTGATCTGGACGGATTTCATCCAGGTCGGCGTGCTCGTCGCGGCGCTCGGCTTCTCGGTTTTCTTTTTGCTGAGCAAGATTCCCGGCGGCTGGTCCACGGCGACGCAGCATTTCCACGAACCGCTGTTCTGGAACTTCGCGAAACCCGCGGATCCGGGCGCCTGGGCTTGGATCAAGAACGTGCTCACCTCCGAATACACGATCTGGGCGGCGGTGATCGGCAGCACCTTCGTGACCATGTCCACCCACGGCATCGATCAAGACACCGTGCAGCGCATGCTCACGGCCAAGAATCGAAAAGAGAGCGCCAAAGCCACGATCCTCTCCGGCCTCGTCGATCTCCCGGTGGTCTGCTGCTTCGTGCTCGTCGGTATTTTGGTCTCGGCGTTTTATCAGACCGCCGAGGCCAAGCTGCCCGAAGGCATCGCCACGCGCGAGGCGTTCCCGTTTTTCATTTTGACGGAGATGCCAGCCGGCATGCGTGGACTGGTCATCGCCGGGATCATGGCGACGGCCATGGGTTCGCTGAGCACGGCGCTGAATGCTTTGGGGACCAGCTTCGCGCGTGACTTCGTTTTGCCCTGGAAGGAGAAACGTGGCGCGGTGACCGAGGGAGAGCGTGTCTGGGTCTTGCGCTGGAGCACGGTGCTGTTTGCCGGATTCATCATCATCGTCGGCCTCGCGACGGCCTACTATATGGCGCACCACCCCACGGCAGGCATCATCCCGCTGGTGCTCGGGATTCTGGGTTTCACCTTCGGTTCATTGCTCGGGATCTTCCTCGTGGCCGTGCTCACAAAGACACGAGGCAGCGACCTCGGCAATGTGGTGGCGATGATCGCGGGATTTGTCGCGGTGGTCTTCTTCAGCAACGGCGATGTGCAAAAGCTCGTGGGCTTCACGATCGTCGGCGCAGAGGGGCAGACCATCCCGGCGCTGGTGCTCGCGTTTCCGTGGCGGATCACCCTCGGCACTTTGACCACAATCGCGGTTGCGCTCTGCTTTTCGACCCCGGAAACGCGGCAGGCTTCCGCACGGGCGGTCGATGCTACGCACGCGTAGGATGGCAAATGGACCGCGAAATGCCGTGATTTCTAGGCCCCCGGATGGGTCAATGAAAAAGTCGGATTCGTGGAAAATAAATGTGCCCTTGGGCGGGCTAATTTTCTTGTTGGGATATGCCCCGAAAATTACTCTCACGCCGCACGGCGGGAAGAAGACCCACCTACTGTGAATAACTTGTGAACAAACCCTGCTCCGCCCTTCGCCCTTCGCTTCAGATGTCCTGTCATGGGTCTCTGACCGGTGTTGCGGAGCGAACCCTGATTGCATCGGAGTTCCACAAGAATCATGATTGTAAATCGCTGAAAATAAGCGATTTGCGGCCACCTTCCAAGCGGGGTATTTCGCGGTAATCAGCTTGGTTTTTCTCTAGCGCCGCCCGTTTTTTCCGTCGCCCCCGTATTTGTTCCTCAACTTTTCATGCCCTCACCTACTGTGGATAAACTCCTGAATTCAGCGGATTTGAAGACGCACTGGAGCAGCATTTCGGCCCGCCTAAAGAGCGAGGTCAGCGTCGATACCTACGAGCGTTGGTTCCGCAACACCGAGCTTGTGGAACTCGACCACGAACAGATGACTTTGTGCGTCCCGAACAACATCTACCAACTCTGGATCGAGAGTAACTATCTCGGGCTCTTGCAGAGTTCCGCGATGCTCGCGCTCGGCTCGGCGCGCGCGGTGAAGTTTGTCTTTTCCGGAGAGCAAAACCACGAGGCGGCGGAAAAGCCGATGCTCCCGGTCGGGAAAGCGCCCGCACCCGTGACCGAGGAATTGGATGCGCGCCCTGCGACGATCGTGGCCAACGGGATGAATCCCCGGAACAGCTTCGACGCTTTCGTCGTCGGTCCGAACAATCAATTCGCCCAAGCGGCGTGCAAGGCGGTCTCCGACGCTCCGGCCAAAACCTACAATCCGCTCTTCATTTACGGCGGTGTCGGCCTCGGGAAAACCCATCTGATGCATGCGATCGGTCACGCCATCTTCGGAAAAAAGAAGGGCGCCAAAGTGGTCTACATCACCAGCGAGGCGTTCACGAACGAGTTCATCGACGCGATCCAGAACAACACGCTGATCAAGTTCCGCAAACGCTACCGCCAGGCGGACGTGCTCCTGATCGACGACATCCAGTTCCTCGCCGACAAGGGGCGCACACAGGAAGAATTCTTCCACACTTTTAATACGCTCTTCGACGGCCATAAGCAGATCGTCCTCTCGAGCGATCGTCCGCCATCCGAAATCGCCAACTTGGAAACGCGGCTCGTTTCGCGTTTCGAGTGGGGCCTGACTGCGGAGCTGCAGGCGCCCGACACGGAAACCCGCGTGGCGATCCTTCGCAAAAAGGCGCAGGCAATGGATGTGCGGATCGACACTGAGATCATCCAGTTCCTCGCCGAGCGGATTCGGACGAACGTGCGGCGACTCGAAGGCGCGCTCATGCGCGTGGCGTCTTACGTTTCGCTCAGCGATGGTCGCGCGCCTTCGCGCGAAAAGATCGAGCACCTGCTGAAGGACATCCTTCATGAAGAAGCGCGGCGGGCGATCACGATCGACCAGATCCAGCGGCGCGTCGCCGAGCACTTCGATGTGCGCCTCGCGGACATGACCAGCAAACGCCGCCCCGCGAACATCGCCTTCCCGCGGCAGATCGCGATGTATCTGGCGCGCGAACTGACGAAGACTTCGCTGAGCGAGATCGGCGATGCTTTTGGCGGGCGCGATCACGGCACAGTTTTGCACGCCCATCGGCTCGTGAAAGAGCGCATGTCGAAGGATGAAAAGACGCGGCAGGTCGTGTCGTTCCTCGATACCCAGCTCACGCGCTGACGCGCCAGAGTGCGCACAAAGAGAGAAACCTGCGGGGAAAATGGTTGCGTCGCCAAACGCAATCATTCATCTAAACCCCCACTCCTTTCCCTATGAAATTTAGCGTCAGCAAAGAGAAGCTTCTCGCAGGTCTGCAGACCGTCCAAAACGTCGTCAGCACGCGCACGACTCTCCCGATTCTCTCGAACGTTTTGCTCCAGGCCGACGGTGATCAGGTCCGTCTGACCACGACCGATCTCGATGTCGGCGTCAGCGGTGCGATCACCGCGCAAATCGAGAAGCCCGGCGCGACCACGCTGCCCGCCCGCCGTCTGGCCAACATCGTTCGTGAGCTGCCGGCCGCGGAAATCCAGATCGAAGTGGATTCCAAAAACGTCGCCTCGATTCGCTGCTGCCAGAGCTTCTTCAAAATCCTCGGTCTGCCCGAAGAAGAGTTTCCGCCGCTGCCGAAATTTGACGACACGCGCACCTTCACGATCAGCCAGCAGTTGCTGCGCGATGCGTTGAAAAAAACCTCCTACGCCATCTCGACCGATGAGACGCGCTATGTGCTCAACGGCATTTTGTTCTCCTTCAAAGAAAATAAACTCACGCTCGTCGCCACCGATGGGCGGCGTTTGGCACTGGTCGATCTCGAGATCGAATTTCCGCGCAGTCAGGAAGTGGACATCATCGTGCCGACCAAAGCCGTGACGGAACTTGGTCGCTTGCTCGGCGACGAAGGCGATGTGCGACTCAGCGTCGGCGAAAATCAGGTCGCTTTCCAAATCGGCGACACGCTCCTCGCTTCCAAGCT
Organism: Chthoniobacterales bacterium; assembly: GCA_038208565.1. Classification (GTDB taxonomy): domain Bacteria; phylum Verrucomicrobiota; class Verrucomicrobiia; order Chthoniobacterales; family Chthoniobacteraceae; genus Chthoniobacter. The sequence continues at coordinate 15,226 of JBBQYR010000022.1, read as the reverse complement.
GATCGAAGGCAACTATCCGAATTACCGGCAGGTCATTCCCGGCGAAGCCAAGGAACGCGTCACACTTGAGCGCGAGTTGTTCTTCAACGCCGTGCATCGCGTCTCGCTGCTCTCGAGCGAGAAGTCGAATTCGGTGAAGCTGATCTTCACCAAGAACAACATCGAGATCGCGGCGAATACACCTGACGTCGGTGAAGCCCGCGAATCGCTGGCGGTGGCTTACAAGGGCCGCGAGTTCTCGATCGCCTTCAATCCCGAGTTTCTTCAGGCGCCTTTGCGGGCCTTGCCGAACGACGAAGTTTATCTCGATCTGATCGATGAAATGAGCCCCGGCGTGATCAAGATCCAGAGCCCGTTTCTTTATGTGCTGATGCCGATGCGCATCAGCTAAAACTCGCGACTTTTTTGTTGGCGCATTTTCCCGAGCGGCCTATGGTTCCGCTCCTCGCCGCCGGTTTTCCGGCGGCTTAGATTGTCAAAAGCTCACGTGGCGGAATTGGCAGACGCGTACGGCTCAGGACCGTATGGGGCAACCCGTGGAGGTTCGAGTCCTCTCGTGAGCATCTCCCTGATTTCGTCAGGGAGATGCGGCTGGGGTGGGCAAGTTTGATCATCGGTGAATCGTTGGAACCCGGGCTTGCGATGGATGGATAAATTCGCTTTAACGCCTGCGCAATGATCGTGGACAATTCTTTCGTGGTAGGCGGCAGACGCGGTCATTTTTGATCCCCTCACTCTCCTCTCGTATGGAACACCTGAAGTCTCTCGATGTCCTCATCACCACGGCCGGTGGATGGCCATATCCGCAGAAGGCCGTGTTGACCGTACTCGCTGGCCTTCCGGAGAACGGGCGCATTCTGATCCGTGACAACCCGGCTTCGAATCGCGACCAAACCGCGGAGTGGCTACGCAGCATGGCGGAGGTGCACCCTTCCAAGATCGTGCTCTATCAACCGGAATGGGCTGGGGAACACGGTCACAACATGGATTTCCTCGTTTCCAAGGCTACGGCCGAGTGGGTGCTCGTCATGGATTCCGACATCGAGTTTCTCCAAAGCGACTGGGCCAAGGCTTTGGACGCCGTCATCGGCGAATACCCGGAGATGCGACTCATGGTGGAAATCGGCACCACGAACAGCGACCCCAACGACACGAATGTCCTGCCTTCAGGCGTGCGAGTCCCGCGCCGCTGGCTGCCGCGGGCCACCTCTTACTTCATGCTCGTGAAGCCATCGTGGATTCGAGAAAAGGGCGTGAGTTTTGGTCGGAGCGACTTTCAGGCGGAACTGATTTTCGCCAACTCCTTTCGATACCCTCTGCCGAAGTTTTTGGGCGACGTTTCCGAGCCCAATCGGTGGACGTGCGAGAACGGTTGGCAACTTCTTTGGACCGGGGCGAATTGCAATGAAGACGCCCCTTACACGATGGTCCAGCTCCCGCGGAGTGTGGCCAGGACCTACGTCCACCACCGCCACAAGATCTGCGGGGCGATGAAGCTGGCGGGAGACGCGCCCAACGCGGTTACCCACGTGAAACATTGGGGCGAGGATATTGCGCCCTACGTTCCGCGGACGGGAGTTGCGCAGGCCTAGAATCCTGGTTGCCGAATTCTACGCGACGCTGGCCAGCGCTTCGCGGACGTTCATTGCTTGGAAAATGGCGAGGCGTAGATCCGCTTGGCTGACCGGTTTGCTGAGCACGAGATCGATGCCGGCGGGCAGGCCACCGGCGGCCAGCATTTCGTCACCGAATCCGGTCAACAAAATCACCGGGGTGCTGGGGGAGGCTTCCTTGATGACCCCGGCCAGTTGCACGCCATTCATGCCAGGCATGGATTGATCGGTGATGACCAGATCGAACCTGTCCGTGCTAAAGAGCGCGTAGGCTTCGTCGCCGCGGAAGGCGTTCGCCGTCGTGTGCCCGTCGCAGTGCAGGTATTCGCAGATGAGTTCGCAGATGACTTCCTGATCATCCACCACGAGCACGCGCAGCGAGCGTTCGACGCTGGCGATTTCCGGCGTGACGATGGTGGCCTCCATGGTCGTGGCCGGGAAGTGTATCGCGAACGTCGTGCCGACGCCTTTCTCGCTCGCGATCTCGATCTTCCCGCCATGTCGCTGGATGATGCCATAGACGACCGACAGACCGAGGCCGGTCCCGTGTTCGCCTTTAGTCGTAAAGAAAGGTTCGAGGCAGCGCTCGCGCTCCTGCTCGTTCATGCCGATGCCCGTGTCGGTCACGGAGACGACCACGCCTTCGCACATCTCTTCGGTGGTGATCGTGATGGTGCCCCCGCTGGGCATTGCGTCGACGGCATTGAAAACGAGATTGGTCAGCACTTCGCGCAATTCCGGCGCGTGACCGGCCACGGGCAGGATGTTGCCCAATTCCATCGTGACCTCGATCTGCACGCCTTCGGCCTGGCTCTTGCCCTTCCACTTCGGCGAAGTCAGCGAAACCACCTGCGACACGATCTGATTCAAGTCCACAGGGACGCGGATTTCGTTGTTCTCCGCGGGACGATAAAACTCGCGCAGTCGGCTGACGACGTGCGTGGCGTCGCGCGCTGCTGACACCATGTGCTCGAGGTAAGTGACTTCGCGCGGCGTGCCATGCGTGCCGATCCACGGGTGAAGGAGTTCGCCGTAGCCGAGCATCATGGTCAGCGCGTTGTTAAAATCATGGGCGATGCCGCCGGCCATCATGCCAAGTGCGCGGAGCCGCTCCTGCTTGATGATCTGCTCCTGCGTCGATTGCAGCTCGTGCAGCGTCTTTTCCAACTGCGCCGTGCGCTCCTTCACCTGATCTTCGAGCACTTCGTTTTGCTTTTGCATCGCGAGCCGGAGGAAACGGTTTTCGATGAGATTTTTGATGCGCAGGACGACCTCCGAGTGGTCGAGCGGCTTGGTGAGGAAATCCTTGGCGCCGCCGGTGAGCGCGCGGCGTTTGGTCTCGACCGTGATGTCAGCCGTGAGAATGAGAATCGGCAGGTATTCCTCGGGATTGATCGCCGCCTTGAGCTGCTCCAGCACCGCGAAGCCGTTGAGATACGGCATGTTCAGGTCGAGGAGCACGATGTCCGGCTCGAATTCGAGGAAAAGCGGCAGCGCCTGGCGGGAATCCGTGGTCGTCCTCACGCCATTGCAGCCCGAGAGTCCGAGGATGCGTTCGAGCAAGCGCACGTTGGCGGGCTCGTCGTCCACGATCAAAACTTTGGCTTGGCTCAGGTAGTCGGTTGGCATGCGGCGCCCGAGGTTCCGGCACAGGGCCGGTTCCACAAGATATGGGCAGCACGAATAGGGAGCACGTGGTATGCCTTCGCGCCGCCCGCCTGATCCATAAATCGCCCAATGTCCGCCCCGACTTTAACCGCTGAAAACAAAAGCCAGTTCGTCAGGGCCATGTTTTCAGCCATCGCGGGCCGGTATGACCTCGCCAATCATCTCCTGAGCGGGGGACTGGATTATTTTTGGCGCCGCCGGGCCGGGCGGATCGCGCGGGCGTGGAATCCGGAGCGGATTCTCGATCTTGCGACCGGCAGCGGTGATTTGGCCGTCACTTTGTGTGCCGCCTGTCCTACGGCCTTGGTTGTGGGCGCGGACTTCTGCCTCCCGATGCTCCAGGTGGCCCAGCGCAAGGGAGTGAGCAATCTGGTCACGGCCGACGGTCTGGCGCTGCCCTTCGCCGATGCGACTTTCGACGTGGTCACAGTGGCCTTTGGCCTGCGCAACATGGCGTCGTGGCCCAGTGCTCTCGCAGAAATGCGCCGCGTTCTGCGGCCGGGCGGCCATCTGCTCATCCTCGATTTTTCCGTCCCGCCGCCGCCGCTGCTCTGGATTTACCGTCCCTATCTGCACTACGTCCTGCCGCGGGTGGCCGCATTCCTGACGCACGAGAAAGCCGCCTACGACTACCTGGGCGATTCCATCGAGAAATTCCCGTGCGGGCCGGCGATGTGCGCGCTGCTGGAAGAGGCGGCCTTTACCCAGCCGGAAGCGCAGCCGCTGAGCGGCGGGATCGTCTCGCTTTATACCGCCAGCAAGGGCGGCTAGCGCGGGTTAGTTAGCCGGAGGCACGGGCGGCGCCGGAGCAGGCGCGGCGGCGGGCGTGGGGGCGACCGGCGCTCCGTCGATCAGCGGCAATTGAAACGCGGTGACGTCCGGCTGGCTCAACCCGAATGTGCCGGGTTTTCCCTCGGCCGAGGCGTGATTGAGATGGTCGGGCGTCTCCGTGCCGATCAGCAGTTTTCCAGCGCCGCTGGTGGTTTTGAAAGTGATGGTGACCTTCGGTTTATCGAGGCCGTGCTCGGGCGTCGCCGCGCCCATCCAACGGACGGAGCGCAGAGCCGCCAGCGTGTTCACGAGCGACTGCACGTTCGTCTGGTTGACCTGCCCGTCGCCCTTGGCGAGCGCCCACTTCTTATCCTTGTCGCGCTCGAGCGTGATCGTCGGCTGGCCCTCGCGCGCGATTTCCAGCGAGGTGATGTCGTCGGCCTTGTAGCTGAAAATCGTCAACTCCTGCCACTGCTGCGCGTCGGTCAGGATGAAATCGATCAGCGCCCTGGAAACGCCGACCACAAACGGTTCGTCGTCCAGCTTGGCATAGACCTTGTCCCCTTCGGTCTGGCCGAGCAGCACGCTGACTATCGGCTTCTCACCGGCCTTGGTTTCGGCAGTGTTCTCCGAGGCGTAGGAGCTGAGCGTCACTTTGACCATCGGCTGATCGAGGCCGTATTTCGGAAGCTCGGTGGCGATGTCGGCGACGAATTCCGTCACCTGCTGGCTCTGCAATTCACCCAGCAAGCGCGTGGCTGCCGCGACATTGATCGGCTCGTCCTTGTCGCCGACCTTGCGGACCCACGACTCGCCTTTTCGGGCGATCACGATTTTCTCGCGGTCCTTTGGCTCGATGCTGATGCGATCCACGATGTCCGATTCCACGCGCAGCAGACTGCGATCACGGACGTCGTTGGGTTTGGTTTCGAGCAGGCCTTCGAGTCCTTTCGGAACGACGAGCACCGACTCGCGGGTCGAAAGCTTCACGTAAATTTTTTCCTTATCCTTTTCCAGCGGCTGCCCGATCTGCAGCACCACCGGTTCCTTGCGCCCCTCGGTGACGAACGAGACGGTGCCGCGCGGTTCCTGCAGGCCGAACGCGGCGAGATTCGACGCGTCGGCGATGAACGATTGCACCTGCGCATTGGCCGCCTGCGCAATCAAGTCGCCGATTTTCTGGTCGTTGCCGCGCGCCTTGAAGGGCTTCGTCAGCGTCCAGTGCTCCTTCTTCTCAAGCTCGATTTCGCCCTTCGCGGTCTTGAGGGTGAATTTGTTCACCTGCGTGCTGAGCACGTCGGTCAGCTTGTGATCGCGGAAGTCGTCCGCCTTTTTCAGGATTTGGTTTTTGAGGTCGTTGCCGATGACGTGCGCGGTGCGCGAATCCTCGAGACGGACGTAGATTTTGCCGTCCACGGCCGCATCTTTGCCGAAGAGCAGTTCGATCGGCTTGCCGCTGTCAGGTGTGAAAATGAGCCGCGTCTCCGGGCTGCCCAGGCCGTATTCCTTGAGCGGATCTTTGTCGCCGCCCTTCTTCTCTGTCGGGATGGACTCGTCGGATTTCAGCGACTCCGCGGTGGTGAAGAGCTGGCTGATGGCGACGGAATCCGCACGATCCTTCACCGGTTTTTCGAGGAACCAAATGCCATCCTTCTTCTCGAACTCGATCTTCGTGTCGTTCGTTTTGATGGCGATCTTCGCGATCTTGTCGCGGTCAAACTCGACCACGCGACCTCGGCGCTCGGCGGCTTCCCGCGTGCCGGGCAGGCCGCTTTCGTAGAAGTGGATAAACGCGTAGATCGCGCCGGCCAGGATCAGGAGAATGAGGGTGTTCTTGAGTTTCATGGCGGTAGGAAAAAATGCGGGATCAGGCGCGGCGCTGGACCCAACTGAGCAGGCCGAAGAACGCGACCAGGCCGGGGATCACGACCATTACGCCGAGCGCGATGTCGCGGAGCTGTTTCTCGTTGAGGCTGAGCGTGACGTTCTTCTTTTCCTTCGGCGCGATGCCGATGAGGTCCTCGCGGTCGAGCAGCCAGTTGAGGCCGTTGATCGTGAGATCGGCGGAGACGCCTTCGGTCTGGCGGTAGGAGGTGTTGCTCAGCAGTTCGGCGTTGCCGAAGACGATGAGGCGCGAGCTATCCATTTTCACCCGCTTGTCCTCGACGCCGCCTTTCTCGACCGCGGCGGCCAGCGTGAGCGGGCCCATGTGGTCCTTCTTCGGGTCAAAGAAAGTCTGCTTGTCCTCGCCGCCGCTGAGATCGGTTTCTCCCCAGAATCCTTCTCCGGATTGGACCAGCGGGATCACTTTCGCCTGGTTCGGCTGCTGTGCGGGATCGGCGATCAGGGATTGCGTGGCCCCGGTGAGTTTCTGGCTCACGCCGGCGAGGTCCTTGGTGATCTTCGTCTTGCTGTCGAGCACCACGAAGGTCGATTCGGTGATCGCGCCGCTGGCCAGTTGCGGTTTGCCGGCGTCGTCCATGCGCAGGAAGGTGCCGGTGCGCAGCACCCGATCCTCCCGCGCGAGGATGCCCTGCTGGCTGATCCACGTGTTGAGGCGCGTTGTCTGCGCGAAGGGATTCAGCAAAATGAGAATGCGTCCGTTCTTCTCCCAAAAGTCGCTGAGCAATTTGATCTCAAGCTCGGAGAAGTCGTACTTCGGCCCGCAGATCACGAGACTGCGCGCGTCTTCCGGGATCGCGTTCACGTTGAGCAGATTGAGCGTGGCGACCTGGATGTTCTGCCGCTTCACGCTTTCGTTGAAGATTTTCAACTCGTCGGACCCCAACGCCGGTTCGCCATGGCCGCCGACGAAATAGACCTTGTTCGGCTTGCCCTCGACGAGCTCGAGGAGCGCGCTCGTGATCGCCTGCTCGCCCTTGAACGACTTCAAACGCGGCTGCGTCTGGCCAGCCATCATGGACATCTGATCGGGCATTTCGAACTCCGCCATGTCGGCCGCGTTGACGAACTTGCTCTTCCCGTCGATGTCGAGAATCAGGATGTTCTCGTTGGCGCCGAACTTGTACTTCGTCTGCAGTTCCTGGGCGCGGGTGAAGTTGCGAAACGGATCGATCACCTCGGTGCGGAACTTTTTGTCCGAGGCAAATTCGTATTCGCGAAGCAGCCCATTCACGTCCGGCGCGATCTCGGTCGCGCTGGAGAAAAAGATCACAGCTTTCACCGGCTTCTTCAGGTTCTTCAGCAAGGTGCGGGTCTGCGAGGTGAGCTCGAATTTCTGGTTCCGCGAGTAGTCCCAGCGTTTGAAATGCCGGAAGCTCATGTAGTTCAGCATCACGATGATCACGAAGAAGATCACCGTCTGCAGGATGACGTTCACGCCGATCTGGAAGCGCCGGATCTTCACGACTTTCGGCGCGGATTCAGGGGTGGAGGAGTTGGCCATGGGAGAGTGAGCGGGTGAGGAGTGGCGCGGGCCGGCTTAGGCTTTCCACTTCCGATACTGGAAGACCTGGAGCGTGAGATACGAGACCAGCGCGGTCATCGACAGATACCAGACGACCGGGCGCGTATCGATGAGGCCCTTGGAAAAATCCTGCATGTGCTGGATCGCGGAGATGTAGGAGAAGAGGTCCTTAATCGCCGGCGCGGTGACGTTCATGATGTCGGGTAGGAAGCCGATGAAGAGCAGCACGGTGATGCTCGTGAAGGAGATCGTCGCGGCGTTGATCTGGTCTTTGGTCAGCGCCGACGCGAGGCAGCCGACGGAGATGTAGAAGCAGCCCATGAGCAGGAGCAGGAGATACGTGCCCCAGTACGAGCCGGCGGCGTTGGCGGCCAGGCGCCCGGTCACTTGCTGGAAGAGCGCGAACGAGATCAGCGTGGGCGCCCACAAGATGATGTAGAACACGAGCACGCCGAAAAATTTCGAGGCCACGACCTGCACGTCGCTCACGGGCGCCGTGGTCAGCGTTTCAAAAGTGCCCATACGAAACTCCTCCGAATACACGCGCATGGTGATGAGCGGGAAGCTGAGGATGAACGGGAACCAAAACAGCGCTGGCATGAAGAACGCCTCGACGACCGTAAGCTCCGTCGGGAAGCCATTCATGATCGAGACCTGCGTGTAGAAATTGAATCCCGAGAGGAACAGGAAGTAGAACAGCACCACGTAGGCGATGGGCGAATAGAAGAACGATTTCACCTCGCGGCCGAGGAGGGTGAGGAAGGTTTTCATGGGGCGATGAGAAAGAGGGAAAATTTGCGGGAGGACACTTCGGCGATGGTGCGGAAATGGGGCGGATGGGTTCGGAAAGGCGGGCGGTTAGCTGTCCGAGTGCGTGAGTTCGACGAAGACATCTTCGAGCGTCGGGCGGCGGCGCGTGAGCTCGCGCAGCGCCCATTGCCGGCGGGAGACCAGGCTCATCACTTCCTCGCTGGGGTCGGCGTTGGCCTCGAGCTTGAGCTGGAAGATCGAGTAGTCGCCGTCCTGGTCGGTGGTCACGTCTTTCACGCCGGGGAGCTTCAGGAAATCGTCGGCTGCATTGTCCGCGCCGACTTTCGCCTCGATCCGCATGCTGCCGGCGGTGCGCTGGTTCCTGAGCAGATTCTCCGCGGTGTCGCTCGCGCGGATTTTGCCTTTGTGAATGACGATGACGCGCGAGCACATGATCTCCACCTCGGGCAGGATGTGCGTGGAGATGAGCACGGTGCGCTTGCCGCCGAGGTTTCTGATCAGCTCGCGGACCTGCCGGATTTGGTTCGGGTCGAGGCCGATCGTCGGCTCGTCGAGGATGAGCAACGCGGGATCGTGGACGAGCGCATCGGCGAGCCCCACGCGCTGGCGGTAGCCTTTGGAAAGCGCGCCGATCAGCTTCCGCTCGACCTCGCGCAGGTTCGTCAGCTCGATCACGTCGCCCACGTTCGACTTCACTTTCCGCCCCGGCACGCCTTTCAGATTCGCCCGGTAGCGGAGGTATTCGCCGACGCGCATGTCGGTGTAGAGCGGGGTATTTTCCGGGAGATAGCCGATGTGGCGGCGCGCCTCGATGGACTGCTCGAAGACATCGAAGCCCGCGATCGTCGCGCGGCCCGAAGTCGCCGGGAGATAGCTCGTCAGGATCTTCATCGTGGTACTTTTGCCCGCGCCGTTCGGCCCGAGAAAGCCCACGATCTCACCCTTCTCCACTTCGAAGTTGAGGTTGTTGATCGCGGTGATGCCCGCGTATCGCTTGGTCAGGTTTTCGACTTTGATCATGGGGAAAGTTCTATCGTGCCTTCAGCGACACCGTCTGAATCTGCCGGACATTCTGCCCGCGGACGTTGCGGATGACGCCGACGGAGAAATCGACGACCGAACCGGTGTCAATCGGGGCCAGCAACTCTTCGAGCTGCCGGAGAGAGGTGATGGGATAACGCCCGACCTGATGGATGACAAGCCCCTGCTTCATCCCCGCGACATCCGCCGGGCTGCGCGGCTCGACATCGGCGATGAGCACGCCTGCGCCCGGCGCGTAGCCCAGCGTCTCGCTGAGCTCTGCAGTGAGGTCTTGCAACTGCAGCCCGAAGAATTTCCGCGCCGCGGACTTCGCCTCGGGCTTTTTCGCGACCTTCTCACCGACGGCGATCTTTTTGAATTCCGCGACCTTCTCCCGAATGATTTCGCCGGGAATGGCAAAGCCCAGCCCCTGCGTCGGCACGCCTTGCGGGGTGAATGACATCTTCACCGAGCTGACGCCGACGAGTTTGCCGTTGAGGTCCACGATCGGGCCGCCGCTGTTGCCGGGATTGATCGCCGCGTCGGTCTGGATCAGGCTTTTGAATTCGACCTCGCCGATCGCCACCGTGCGATTCTTCGCGCTGAGGATGCCGCGCGCCACGGAGCTGCCGCAGCCGAGCGGGTTGCCGAGCACGAGCACCGTCTGGCCGAGCAGATTGGGCGAAAGTTTCGCGAGATCGATGAAGGGCAGCGGATCCTTGGTGTCGATCTTGAGCAGCGCGAGGTCGCTCTCCACGGCACCGGTCACGTAGCGGGCGGTGTAGGTTTTGCCGTCGTGAGTCGTCACGGAAATCTTCAGCTCCGCCGCGCGCTCGACGACGTGTTCATTCGTCACGATGTAACCCGACGGATCGATGATGAACCCGGAGCCGAGGCTCTGCACTTTCTGCGAAAAGACGCGCGGGCGCCGCATCGGGCCGCCGAAGAACTGGTTGAAGACCTCATCATACGGGTCGCGCACCGCCCGCTGGACGACACGCTCGGTATTGATGTTCACGACCGCCGGCATGGCTTTGCCGACGGCGATGACTGAGGGCTCGCTTGCCGGATCGGTCTGCGCGGGAAGCTCGGTCACCATGGCAAGTGCGAGGACGGACAGGAGCAAGGGGCGCAGGATCTTCATGGGAGTGGGGCATTGTCAGACAGGGGAAGCGGAGAGTCGTTGGAAAAATCCTGTTTTCTCCCAAGGGCACCCGCTTCCATCGGTTCACTCCCCACATCCTCCCATGAAACTCCCGCACTTCCTCCTCCCGCTCGCGCTCCTCTCCCAAACCCTCTGCGCGCAGGACAAACCTGCCGCCGCACCCGCGCCTGAATTCAAGCCACTCGTCGAGAAGATCGACCTCAAGGACGGCGACACGCTTGTCTTCCTCGGCGACTCGATCACGCACCAGTGCCTCTACACGCAATACGTCGAGAACTACTTCTACACGCGCTACCCGAAGCTCCGCATCCGCTTCCACAACTCCGGCGTCGGCGGCGACCGCGCGCAGGACGCGATCACCCGCTTCGACGAAGACGTCGCCGCCTACAAGCCGAAGTATGTCACCATCCTGCTCGGCATGAACGACGGCAGCTACCGCGACTTCGACAAGGGCGTCTTCGATACCTACCAGGCCGGCATGACCACGGTCCTCGATAAGATCGCCGCGCTCGGCGCGACCGCGATCCCGATGACGCCGACGATGTTCGACACGCGCGCCAAGCGGCTGAAGGGCGACAACCAGGAACCGCGCAACACCTACTACAACGGCGTGCTCGCACTCTACGGCACCTGGCTGCGCGAGCAGGCGGAAGTGCGCGGGCTGGGCTTTGTGGACATGTGGTCGCCGCTCAATAACCTCACGCTCACGCAGCGGAAGAAGGACCCGAACTTCACCATGATCGCCGATGGCGTGCATCCGGGCGCGGTCGGGCAGGCGGTGATGGCCGCGGCGATCATCGATAATATGGTGCCGCGTTCGGTCGTCTCCCAGGCGACCTTGCAAATCAAGGACGGCAAACGCGTGGGCACCGCGGCCAATGGCAGCATCGCCGATGTCGTGGAAAGCGGCGACGCGCTCAGCTTCACCTGGACGGCCAACGCCCTGCCGTGGGTGCTCCCGCCCGATGCGCTCCCGGGCGCGAAGCTGACCAGCCTCGGCCACCGCTACGCCAACGAGAAACTCACCGTGCGCCACCTCAAGCCCGGCACCTACGAGGTGAAGATCGACGGCATGGTCATCGGCCAATACGACGACGGCCGCCTCGGCTTCGGGGTCGAGATCGGTGAAAACGACAAGACCCCGCAGTATCAGCAGGCGCTGAAAGTCGCGACGCTCAACAAGCAGCGCAACGACCTCGCCTACCGCCCGCTGCGCGATCAATACGGCCAGCTCAAGGGCAAGCGCCGCGAACTCTCGAAGGTCCCCGCGACCGATCCCGCCTACGCGGCGAAGAAGACCGAATTTGAGCAATGGTCGGCCGGCCAGAAGGCCAAGGTCGCCGAGTTGCTCGCGCAGGCGAAGGAGTTCGAGGACCAGATTTATCAGGCCAACCAGCCCAAGCCGCACAAGATCGAGGTCGCGCGGGTGCCCTGAGACAGCGCCGCGCGAAAAAATTCCGCGTGCCCTTCGCGTCGCCGCCCGCTAACCGTGCGCGATGCTGAAACTGCTTTTCCTCGGCGACATCGTCGGTGAGCCCGGCCGCCGTGCGGTCATCGAAACCGTGCCGCGCCTGCGCGAAGAGCGCGGCATCGATTTCGTCGTCGTGAATGGCGAGAACGCGGCGAACGGACGCGGCATCACGCCGAAGATCACCATCGATCTGCTGCGCTGCGGCATCGCCGTCATCACGACCGGCGACCACATCTGGGATCAGCGGGAAATCCTGCCCTTCATCGAGACCGAGCCGCGGCTCCTGCGCCCGATCAATTACCCGCCGAACACCCCTGGCGCCGGCTCCATCGTGCTCGAAACGCCCAAGGGCAAAATCGGCGTGATCAATGTGCAGTGCCGCACCTTCATGAATCCGCCGCTGGAAAATCCCTTCCTCGCCATCGACGCGGAAGTGGCCCGGATGCGCGAAGAGACGCCGATCATCTTCGTGGATGTGCATGGTGAAACGACCAGCGAGAAGATCGCCATGGGCCGCTTCCTCGATGGCCGTGTCAGCGCCGTCTGCGGCACCCACACCCACACCCAGACCGCCGACGAGCGGGTCTTCCCCGGCGGCACCGCCTTCATCTGCGACGCCGGCATGTGCGGCCCGGACGAAAGCTGCCTCGGGCGCGAAATCGAGCCCATCATCCAGCGCTTCCTCACCAGCCGCCCGATCATGTTCCCCGTGGCGCACGGCCCCGTCCGCCTCTGCGGCGCCCTCATCGAGATCGACGAAACCACCGGCCGCGCCCACCGCATCGAGCGCCTCTCCCACCTCTGCCCACTCCCCGACGCGCCACCGACTACGGTGCCGCTCGCCGGTCTATAGCCCCGGCGGAATACTCGCCCGTATCTCGGCAGGTGCGCGCAACACGGGACGCTGGGCCGTCGCCGTCGCCGTCGCCGTCGCCCGCTTCGCCTGGCGGCGGAGCTTGGCCGCCTCCGCATACCGCGGCACATAGGTCGTCGGCACCGCCTCCAGCAGCTCCGCCCGCGCGTGGCCCGGCGGGAAGACACTGCGCGCCTCGGCGTACCAGGCCTGCGCCGTGTCATTGAGCGCCCGGAGGGCCAGCGCCAGCCGGGCCGCCGCCTGGGCGCGGCGCAGGCGGGTCCGGCGGGCCGCCCGTTGCGCGGCCAGCGTGGCCACCCGCCGGGCGGCAAAGGCGGCCAGCGTGAGCCCCGCCACCGGGACGAAAGCCGGATCGATCTCCTCCCAGGCCAGCTCCCAGCGCTCCGCCTCGGCCAGCGTCTCCTCCGGGTAGCGACCCAGCGCACTCAGCTCCTGGAAGAGCAGCGCGGACTCCTCCTGGCGGCGGTAGCGGATCCGCGCCACGCCCAGCGCCGTCACCGTCGCATCGTGCAGCTCCGCGAGCTGCAAGGTCAGCTCGGCCGCCGCCCGGATCATGTCCTGCTCACTCTCCACCAAGCGCACCGACCAGCCGGTTGCACCATGGTCGACTTCGTCCAGTTGCGCCTCCCAATCCGCCAGCGAGAGCTCTGCCCAGATCCAGTCCCCGGCCAACAGATGCTGCGTGGCGATGGAGTACCGGGTGCGATTGAGAATCGCCGCGGTATCGGCGGGCTGGAGCAAACGCTCGAGGATAGAAGAGATCATCTTGCCTATGAATTAAGACCGGTGAATGAATAAAGCAAATCACCAGATCGATCAATCCAATCACCGAGTCGAATAGTCAAACCACTGGCCTGAATCCAATAACCTATTCGCTATCCGAAATTTTCTATTTACTTGGAAAAAATACGTCATAATCGGTATAACAAACCAAATCAGAGATTGCAGTTAATACGAAATTGTCTGAGTGTGATAAGTAAGACATGGCCATAAAGCCAAATAAGTAGGCTTATCATACCTTGTAGAACACGTCCAATATCATCGATGCTCGGGCCTGCCTCCCTGGGAAATCCGCCAGGCTCCCGGAAAATCCAGCCCATCCTACCGCGGTTTCCCCATCGTCCTCCGCCGGGACCGCCCCCTCGCTCAACCCCCTGCGCCCGCCCTCCCGGGGGCCAGTCCGCGGGCCTGGCACGCCCTCACTTCTCCGGCTTGCGCCGCACCCCGCGCGAAGGTCTGTCCTTTTCCCAATACCGCAGCGGCTCCTCAAAGCAATTCCCCGGCAAATCCTCGGCCAACCGGGCCACCTGCGCCCGCGCATCCTCCACGCCCTGATTGTAAGCCAGCGGCCCGATTTCCTTCAGGAAATACTCGAGCAACGCCCCCGCCCGGATGGTGCTGACCTCCAGATCCCACTCCTCCGCCGCAAACCGCCGGATGGATTCGATGACCGCGGCGTGCTGTTCTTTGGGGAGGGGTTTCATGGGGCGGGGAGAATGCCGAAGGTATTCCAATCATCCAGCCCAAGGTTGGCGGCTTTGCGCCTACCTTGGGGGAACGTGCCGGCCAATGGGTCAACCCTGAAAGGGTTGCATCTCGAAACGCCCGCCCTCCTATGCAACCCCGTTGGGGTTGATCCGCTCTGGGGTAGGTGACCCAGGGTAGGCGCTCCTGCGTCGCGCCAACCCTGGGCTGGATGATCAAACGCCGTTGGCGTTTACCCTTCGCTCCGCAAGGGCGTCACCAAATAGAGTTTGGGCACGAGGGGGAAACTTCGATCGTCCCGCGTTCAGCGCCTGATTTATAGCGCGGGTTGCGGCCGCTTTGATCCCTGCCATGCGGCGCTTCCGAGTGTCTGCGGCTTTGCGTCCGGCATCCTTCATGCGCTTGGCCCAGACTACAACCTTCGGTCGATCCCGCATCTCGATGATCGTAGGGGTCGAGATTAGGTCGAGATCGTGCATCTTGTGGCAGTGGGGACACAGAATAACGAGGTTGGTGACTGCATTGTGGCCGCGGTCGCCGTCGATATGAGCGACTTCAAGAACGTCGGGAATGCCAAAGCCGCAATGAGCGCAGACCTTCGGATAATGGGAGAAGGCGAGCTTGCGGTAGTTGACGGGCTTTGTGGTCTTGCTGCCTGCATTCATGACCGGCGGGCATTTACCAGTCTCAGCCTACCCGCCGACCTCCGCCTTCGCTTCGGCGGCGAGGGCGGTGGAGAGGTAACGTTCGCCGGTGGAGCAGGCGATGGTGACGATCGTCTTGCCTTAGTTCTGCGGTCGCTTCGCGACTTGGCACGCGGCCCAGTCATTGGCGCCGCTGCTGATGCCGCCGTGGATGCCTTCTTCCTTGGCCTGCCGGCGCGCGATGGCGAAGGCGTCGTCGTTCGAGACCTTGATGCACTCGACGATCTGCGGATTCCCGGCGCTGTCCTGGAGGTGCA
>JBBQYR010000021.1:0-42438 GCA_038208565.1 Chthoniobacterales bacterium | reverse complement strand
GATCTTGTCGTTGAGGCTGTTGAGCTGCGCGCGCATCTGCGCGGAGGAGTTGCCCGCCTGGAAAGCCGGGAGCGTGGGATCGAAGGGCATGGGGGTGTTAGGTTACGGTCAGGGTTTTCGTCGGGCTCGCGCTGCCATCGCCGCCCTCGTTGTAAGGCACCACTTGGATCTCGATCAGCGCGCCCACCGGCTGGCCCGTCAGCACCTTTTCCAGGCCCGCCGAAGTCCCCACCGAGGCAAACTCCTCGTCCGGCCCCGGTAGCTTGCGCAGCACCCGCGTCCCGGTCATCCGCGTCGCGTAGCTCCAGACCACATGCGCCATAGTTCGTGGGTTGGTTTTTTTGGTTTTGGTCGGTAGCGGAGAGGAAACGGGCGCCGTCGGCTCATCCCAGAAGCCGGAATCCCAAGTGCCTTCGTCCCAGTTTGGAATCATGAGTCCCAGAGGGGGAAGCGGGGGCTGAAGGCCATGGCGAGCCGGCCCCACAGAGAGGATTTTCTAATGCCAATAGTTGTGGCCAGCCGAGGGAGTCTCCCGGAGGTCAGCACAACTCTTTTGGCCACCCGGGGGAGTCTCCCCGAGGTCAGCACAACTCTTTTGCTCAGCCGGGAGAGTCTCCCACCCTGCGCCGCAACTCCTGCGGCGAGCAGGGCAAGGCCCACCGAGGGCACCAGCCGATGGGGGGCGGAATCGAGGCGGGGGTGGGCCTTCATGAGCGCGAGCAAATCACCCCGCCGCCGACCCCGTGCAGGGAATTTTAATTACCCCCGCGCCCGCCCCTCCCACACTGCCGCCGCCGCGTCCTTTGCCGCACCTCGCCGGCGAAACCTTCAAAGGACAGCCCAAACGCCGCCGCCATCCGGAACACCGTATCGATCCGCGGCACGACCAGCGCCCGCTCCACCTTGCTGACCGTCTGCCGTTTCAGCGCCGTGAGCGCCTCCATATCGTGCAGGGAATACCCGCGCGCCGCGCGCAATTCCCGGAAGGTGCAGGCCACATCCGCGCTCCGCACAGAGCTCATTGCCCGAAGGCACCCGCGACTCGCCTTTCCGCTTTCCCATGGCCATCTCCGCAAGACCAAACCCCGCGCCGCGGCGCCGCTAACAGCGCGTGCGACCGTCTGTGCAGTTAAAGTCGGCATGCTTCTCGATCATGGCGATCTTCCTCAGGTTCAGGGGTTAGGGAACGTGGGGAGAGTAGGGAACAGCCGGCGCGGAGACAAGGCGGAAGTGTGGCCCGCCCGGCGGCATCGTGCGACGCACGACATGACTCATAGTCCATAGACTCATGAGCCTAGCCGCCGTGACGCTGGCCCATGCCGAAACGTCACCGCTCCCTCAGCGCGCTGGGCCTCAATCTGCGCCGCCTCCGCGAAGCCAAGGGCCTCATGCAGGAAGGCCTCGGGGAACAGACCTGAGAGTGACCGAACGCGCGCACTGTCGCCCAAGCCCGAAGGGCTGCCCGGACATTAGCCGGTGGCGCCAGCCACCGGAAACCATCCCTAAACGAACCATCCGCCCCGGACGGGGCGGCGGAACGGCCTACCACAAATAGCGTTCGTCATACTCCACGCCCGCCCGGCGGAGGAACTCGACGTATTCCTCCTGAAAGGTGCGCGTGCGGTGATGCTCCTCCTGCCGCACGATATAGTGCCGCACTTCCGCCCGCTGCGGCGCGCCGACGGTGAACGCGCCATAACCTTCCTGCCATTGAAACGCGGGCACCCCGATCTCGTCATGCACCCAGCGGGAGGAGACGGCTTTCACCTCCCGCAAAACATCGGCGAGCGCGTGCGTGGCGCGCAGACCGAGCAGGAGATGCACATGATCGGCGACCCCGCCGATGGCCTCGGGCACGCCGCCGAGTTGGTTCACCGTGCCGCCGAGGAAAGCGTGCAGACGCTCGCGCCATGCGGGAGCGATGAGCGGCACGCGATCTTTGGTGGAAAAGACGACGTGATAGTGCAGAGAGAGATGCGTTGAGGGCATGGGGTGAGGCGGGTTCCGGCGCCCCATCCGGGGCTCATCCGTTGGTTGTGCCCTATTCCGGTGGCTGGCGCCACCGGCTAATTTCCGGCCGCCCTCCGGGCGGGAAGACCCCGCACGACCTGACTCATAGTCCATAGACTCATGAGTCTCCCCACCGTGACGCTGGGCCATGCCGAAACGTCACCGTTCCCTCAGCGCGCTGGGCCTCAATCTGCGCCGCCTCCGCGAAGCCAAGGGCCTCACGCAGGAAGGCCTCGGGGAACGCGCCGAGCTTGATCCGACCTACATCAGCGGCATCGAGCGCGGGGTTCTATGCAGCGAAACGCTCGCGGTGAAGGGCCAGCAGTTCAGCCGATGGCGGAGGCAGGACGTCGGAAAAATCGAGCCGCTTACCTTCATAAGGCTCAAAATGAATCCGCACCGCATCAGTCGCAAAGTGATCGCGGACCGCCTTGCTAACAACGAGGCGATAGTCCTCATCGAAAGTCGTCAAACCCTGATCGAAAGCCGCGTCGTGCAGCCGCGAGAGGCAGAGCCCATTGCTGGGGTTCAGACGCTCGGACTCATTCTTACTCCAAGGCTCGATGTGGCTGGCCACGAGCCAGCTTCGAATCGCGATGCCGGTCACGCCGCAACGATTGGCAAAGCGATTCAAGACGGCTTGCCGGAAGAATTGCTGCCCGCGGCGGATCTTGGTGGGTGCGAAAATCTCCGTGGGACCGAATGGAGGCTGCTCATGGGTCACGATCACACCCTTGCCATAGACGACCTCGACCGCATCGGCCTCCTGTGCGGCGTAGAGGCTGCGGAAGATGGCCTCGCTCTCCGGGGCCAACTCGTTTCGCTGTTCGCGAAACTGCGCCCACATCTCACGATCAAAGTTGCTGACGTTGGGGAGTCCTTTAATCCCACGCGCCGCGTGGAAGGGATCGAGCGAAGCGAAATTGCTGAGCTTCATCGCGAGACTGCTCGGCGTGCGCCCCATGCGCTGGGCGACATCGATGATCAAGCCGTTGCGCTTGTCGAAGCGCCCAAACGACAGCTTGGTGTAGAGATTCAGCGCTACGAGCAGGTCGTCGCGAGTCCAGTTCATGACGGCCAGGCTATGGATTTCGCAGCCGCGGAGACGAGACTTAAAAGCAGCCGGGCGTTTTCGCCACGAAAGGTCACTAACAGATGAGCAAACACTTCCATCTCACGCTCGCCTCGCTCGACGTTGGCCAACTCCTCGATGGCTTGCGCTCTCGGGAAACGTCATGGCGGAACACGGCCGCCTTTCTGCGCGATGACTATTTTTCAGATGAGGCCTTCGTCGCCGAGGACTGCATCGTACCGGAAGAAGCGGAGGCCATCGCCGATTATTTTGCCCGGATCATCACGCCCATCGAGCAACAGGTCGCCGAGTAGGGCGGATGGTCGGCATTGGTCCCAAAATGAGAGTTGTTTCTTATGACAAGAAAAGCCGACGCCTTTTGCATCTACATCGACACCTCCTTTCAAGGCCCGGTGGCGATTGAGCGCGATGAGCACGAAATGCCTGTGGTCTATCCGACCCGCGAGGAAGCGGAGCGCGAGATTGCGGAGGTCTGCATCGAACGGCCGCGGCAATTCCTCGCTGGGGAACGAGACTTCGCTGACGCCATCACCGTCGAAGAATACGTCGTGCCTGTGACCATGCTTCCAGCTGGAGCCATCATCGACGAAGACGGCAACATTTTCCCAAGGGAGGGCTGGTGAACTCACCGCGGCAGCCTCGGCGGTAACGATTGAGAAAAGGGCGCGCGGATTCTCCCGGGTGGCACACCACCTGCAACGATCCGCGGGATGCAGACGATCTGGTATGGACTGGGACTTTTAGTTGTTTTCGCGGGCATCACGGTCGGAGCGGTGACGCTCTGGCGGTGGAGCCGGGACTGGCGCGGAATCCGGCGGCCGGTGCGGGAGAAGATGCTGCGTCCGCCGGGGAACTCGCTGCGCGAACAACTGGAGAAGCTGGACGAAGATTTTGTGGAGCCGTTCCTGTTCGCGGTTGTGCTGCCGCCCGCCGTGGGAGTTATCGTCGCGCTCAAGACAGCGCTGTATCAGCCAATCCCAACGTCCCAAGCTTGGGTAGGCCTGATCCTCGGGTTCATCGCGTGGGTGCCGGGCTGCTATTGGCTTTCGCGGGTCGCCCGGAAGCGTGGCGACCACTTCCTCGGCTATCAAGGAGAGGTGCTGGTGGCGGAGAATCTGCAGGAGCTGGCCCGGCAGGGTTGCTATCTCTTTCACGACCTGCAGCCGGAGAAGAGCTGGAACATCGATCACATCGTGGTCGCGCCGGATGCGGTGCTCGTAGTGGAGACCAAGACGCGCCGCAAGCGCAGTCGGAGCGACGATCGCGCGGCGCATGAGGTGATCTTCGACGGGCGGGTGCTGCACTTTCCGGGCTGGTCGGACACGCATGGACTGGAGCAGGCGGAACGCAACGCCGGCTGGGTGCGCGACTATCTGAGCAAGGCGCTCGCAGAGCCGGTGAAGGTGGAGCCGGTGCTGGCTCTGCCCGGCTGGTGGGTGCGGCGGAAGGGCCGCGGCAAAGTGTATGTGGTGAACCCCAAGGAAGTGCGCGCTCTCGTTCGCGGGCGCGGCGGACAAATGATCTCGCCCGAGAAAGCCAAACGCATGCAACAGATCGCCCACGCTCTGGACCAGAAGTGCCGGGATGTGGAGTTTTGAGCCACGCCGAAGCGCCAGCAGCGCACGGCCCGGGCGCCGGGTGGTGATATTGAGTGGCAAAGACGGCGAGGACGCGCAGCATTATCAGGAGAAACAAGTCCGCAACGCCATCCGCTCAACGACCTGATGAAGACCGAAGACCGCTATTTGAAGTTTGTCCGCTGGAGTGAGGAGGATGCCACCTATGTGGGATTCTGCCCGGACCTGTTTCCGTGGGGTGGCGTCTGTCATGCCGCGGAGGAAGAGCAGGCCTATCGTCAGTTGGGAGAATTGGTGCGGGAAGAGATTGCGCAGTCGCAAGCCGAGGGAAGGGAGTTGCCCCCGGTGACGACGCGGCCGATGCGCGAGGCCGCGGGCGTATAGCGGCTATACCACTGAATGCCTGACGTCTTCACCCCTGCCAAACGCAGCGCGGTGATGTCCGCGATCCGGGAGAAGGGGAACATGGCGCTTCGCGTGATGCGGAGGGGCAGATCGAAGCTCGCGCGCCGAGGTGTGGCGCGGGACGGCAATTCCGACGGCGCCGCCCCTCAGGGACGGATGACGCGCCAGAAGCCGCGGGTGTCGAGGAGCGGATCGTAGGGCACGGTGAGGTCCATGCGCAGGCCTTCGCCGGTGAACGACTGGATGGTCTGCCACGGGGTGCTGAGGTCGCTCGTGTACTGCAGTTCGTGCGCGACGCCGGGCTGCACTTTCACGCCGATGATGAATTGGTTGCCGGTACCACGGCGGAGGCCTTCCATCTCGGGGAAGCTCGGGCCGCCGGTGACGGTGAAGTCCACGCGATTGGAAATCTCGGTGTAGGAGTCGTTGATGAAGAGGGCGAGGAAGTAATCGCCCGCCGGCAACTGGTCGCTGAAGGTGATGCTGCCGGTGGTGCCGCCGCCGACGTAAAGGTAGGTGACGAGGCGATCGACACCCGGCGCGGCGCCGCGGACGAAGAGGCCGAGGTAGTCCTTGGGCGTGCCGGCGCCGCCGCTGAAGGTGGCGGTGAAGGAGGTGCCGAAGGCGAGGGTGGTGGGGCCGCTGAAGGCGAGATCGGCCGGGGTGCTGCCCACGCTGAAGGCGAGGCGCGGGGCGATCTCGAAGTAGCCGTCGGCGACGAGGTAGGTGGCGTAATAGAAGCCCTTGGCGAGGCCGGTGAAATTGCGGGAGCCGCTGGCGCCGGAGACGTAGCTCCACTGAGTGCTCCCGGCGCTTCCGCCGGGGACTTGGCCCGCACGATAGGTGCCCACCCAGTCGTTCGTGCCACCCGGGGCGTTGGCGTAGGAAATCGTGACGGTCTGGCCGATTTCATAGACGGTCTGGCCGGCGCTGAGCAAGGGCGTGCTGCCGACATAGAAGGGAATGCGCGGGGCGAGCTCGGTGTAGCCGTCGTTGGTGAAGAAGGCGGCGTAGTATTCCTGCTTTTGCGGCAGGTTGAAGGTGAAGGTGCGCGTGCCGCTGACGCGGCTGGAGCTGTTCACGTACTGCCAGGTGGTAGAGGTGACCGGGCCGGGCGTCTGCCCTTTTTTGTAGATGCCGATCCAGTCGGTGGCGAGGCCGGGGCCGTTTTCGTAGGTGAGGACGAAGTCTTCGTCGAGCACGAAGACGCTTTTGGCGAGGGAGATTTTCGGGTCGGCGACGATGCTGCCCTGGACGGTGAAGGCGACGGTGGCGCTCCACGGGGACCACTGGCAATTGCTATCGCGATGGCGGACGCGGGCGTAGTAGGCGCCGTTGGGAAGCCGGTTGGTGGCGAGCGGATAGGTGAGGAGGTTGAGCCCGGCGTGGGTGTTCACCGGGGTGTAGCTGGGCGCGCCGGTGTCGCCGTAGAAGTTCTCGAAATCGCGGATGTGATCGATCTTGCGATTGGAAAAAGCGGCATCGGCGGCGATCTGAAACTGGCTGCTATTGAGCGTCTCGCTGAGGGCGCCGGTGGCAAAGGCGGAGCTTTGCAGCACGTAGGGCAGCGAGATGGGCGCGACCGGCGCATTGAGCAGCGCCGGGGTCTGTGGGGCGGCCAGCCCAAACTGGCGATGAAAAGTGTCAATGAGCACGCTCGGATAAACAAAGCCGAGCTTGGGGTGGGCCTCGGCGTAGCACTCGACGGTGAGCTTGCGGGACGAGAGGTCGAAATCGAGAACCTGCCAGGCCCAGTTGGCGATGGTTTTTTGCACGTCGTCGTAATTGCTCTCGGTGCTCTGGCCCCAGAACTGGTCCCAAGCGGTGCCGCCGGAGATGAGGTGGTAGACGGGCCAGTCGCGCATCTGCCCACGGGCGTAGAGGTGGTGGTGCGCGCCGATGTTCAGGACGTGCTTGGGCGTCTGGGCGAGGATCGGGGCAATGGTGTTGCGGAACCAGGTGGAGATGTCACCGATGTATTGCTCGGCCTGATAAGGGCGATGGACGAGGGAGACGATGAACTCGACCTGCGGGTCGTTCTTGGCCGCGTTGACGACCTGCGTGATCCAGTTGGTCTGCGCCGTGGAGGTGTCCTCGCTGTTGGTGTGGAGGAAGAGGATATTGGCGACGTGGTTGGCGTAGTAGGTGTCGCCACCGGGGCTGGTGAGGCCAGCGTAGGTGAGCTGGTCGTAGTTGAAGTGCGCCTTGTAGAGGGTGAGCGAGGTGTCGCTGTAGGTCTCGTGATTTCCGACCAGCGTCATGACCGGGAGATTGGGTGAGATCTCCTGCTCCTTAAAGAGGTGGACGTTTTGGTAATGATCGAGGGTGCCGACATCGACCTGGTCGCCGACATTCAGGAGCAGATCGATCGACTCCTCGATGGGCACGCCATACTTGGCCACGAGCGTGGCCTTGGCCCGGGCGATGATGGTCTCGTAGCGCGGCTCGTTGCGGATCTGGTTGTCGCCGATGACGAGGAAGCGCAGCCGCCCAGTGCTCGTGCCGCGGGCCGGCAGGGTGCGGAAACGAAAGACCGCCGACTCCTGGGTGCCGGTCTTCACCTTGTAATAGTAGGAGGTGCGTGGGCTCAGGCCGGTGAGCTGGGCGCTGTGCCAGTTGTAGCTCGTGCCGAGCACCTGGTTGGTGCCGGTGAGGGTGCTGGTCAGCGCGGCGGCGCTGGTGCCGTAGGTGACGGTGGTCTCGGTGCCGCTGTCGGTGCGCCAGCCGACCCAGATGGAATCGGGCGTAACGCTCTGGAGATACGGGCGGAGGCTGGTCGATCCCTGCGCCCGCACGACCGCGGGGAGCAGCGCAGCGAGGGCCGTCTGGGCGAGAAAACGGCGGCGTGTGAGCGCCTCGATGAGCGGGCCGTAATTTAGGTGGGCCCGGCGGTCGCGTGGATCGAGAGTCATGGCTCAGCGGGAGTCGGGCCGGCGGCGGCGCAGGGCGAGCGCGCCGAGGCTGCCGAGGAGCAGGACCGCAGTGGAAGGTTCCGGGACGAGGATGCCGGCGGCTTTTGCCCCGCCGAGCGCGGCGACCTCGGACTCGGAGTAGGTGCGATCCACGAAAGAAGCAGCCGAGAGGTAGAAGGCCTGGGTGTAGTTATTGGCGTCCGCGTAGTTCTCGTTGAACAGGCGCACATCGCTGCCCGCATTGGCGTTGCTGAAGAGCGCCCAGGTCCCATCCACGGTATAGCCCGTCGCATTCACGACGCGCGTGCCATTGATGAACATCTTGATCGAGCCCACCGCGAGATCCGCCGTGATGACGAGCCGGTTCCAGGCGTTCAAGGCAAACGGGGCGCCCGCGGAGTAGGGATTGCCTGTCACCCCGACGTTGGCCGCGCCCGCGCTGGCGACGATGTAAAAGTCGGCGTCGTTGGCGTTGCTGGCGTTGGTATTGAGCAGCGCCAGATAGCCGGTCCCGGGCAGTGCAGGGACCAGCATGTCGAAGGCGAAGGTGTATTGATTGATGTAGCTCCCGCCCCCGTTCGGCCCGCTGTTGGTCAGCGTCAGGTCGTAGCCGTAGGTATTGTTGGGCATCTGCGGGACGCTCATGTAGGACGCCGGAGTGCCGCCGATGTGCGGCACCGTCGTGCCATTCGTCGTGCCGAAAGTCGTGATGTTGCCGGTCAAGCCAGCATGGACCAGACTGCCGCCCCCGAGATCGGCATTGAGGTTTCCTGACGTGAAGCCCCACTCATAGGACGCAGCCTGGAGTGAGCAAAGAGGGAGGGCCAAAACGGTGACGACGAAAGCGAAGGCTCGTCCGGCGCGGCGATGAAGGAGGCTCATGACCGAAACTTGTCCGCCATCTCTGTCACGAACCCGTGGAGAGCACTTGAACATTAGGTGAATTCTCCGCAAACGGAAAACCGCAGCGCGTTCCCCCAACGCCCGGCTATCCTCGCGGAGCGCGGTTTGGCACCGGCCTCCGGGTCGCCAGTACGCCTATACGCCGAAGAGCCGCCTGGAGTTGCTGGCTACCGAGGTTGGCCGGGCGCTGGAGAAGAGTTTGCCGGGAGGCGCCGGGGCGCATTGTCTCGCAGCATGAACCGCATCGTGATCGACCCTGATGTTTGCAACGGGCAGCCGACCATTCGCGGGACGCGCATCACGGCGCGCACGGTGCTGGCGGAGTATCCGGCGGTGAAGCGGGAGGATGTGCTGGCCTGCCTGGCGCTGTCTTCGGAGCTGATGAAGCACCACTTTTCCCTCGATCGGGTGGCGTGAAGGGCTGGGCGGGGGAAGGGGAACAGGGATACGGAATGCAGGGCCTAGTTTCCTTTCCGCGCTTTCTTTTCCTTTTTGTTCGCGGCTTTTTCTTCGCCTCCTCCGACTCCGCCGATGTCCTGGGCATTGGTCGCGGGTAGGAATTTCGCGAGCTCCGCCTTTTGTGCCGCGGACTGCGGATCGCTGGCGAGGTTGGTCCATTCGTTGGGATCGGTCTGCTCGTTGTAGAGCTCCTCGCCGCCGTCGGCGTAGCGGATGTAGCGCCAGCCTTCGCTGCGGACGGCGTGGTTGCTGAATTGATAGGTGGTCAGCGCGGGTTTGTTCCACTCGGCTTTCGGATCGGCGAGCAAGGGCTTGATGCTGGGCCCTTCCACATGGCTCGGGGTGGCGATGCCGCAGAGGTCGGTGAGGGTCGGAAAGATGCTCATGAAATCGACGGTGCGTGCGCTCACGCCGCCGGGCTTCGTGAGGCCGGGGACGACCCAGATGAGCGGGGAACGCGTGCTTTCCTCCCAGAGCGCGAATTTCCGCCAGTGGTGTTTCTCGCCGAGGTGCCAGCCGTGGTCGCTCCAAAGGACGATGAGGGTGTTGGCCTTGTCGGGCGCCTTGTCATAGGCGTCGAGCACGCGGCCGATATTCATGTCGGTGTAAGCGATGGCGGCAAGGTAGCCCTGGATCGCTTCTTTCCACCGGCCGGCGGTGAGGATGTTTTTGTGATCGCTCTCGGGCCGGGCCATCTTGACGCCGGCGGGCGGTAGATCCTTGAGATCGTCCTCGAGATACGGCGGGAGCTGGATGCTCTCGACGGGGAATAGGTCGTAGTATTTCTGCGGGACGTTCCAGGGCATGTGGGGCTTGTGCAGGCCGCAGGCGAGGAAGAAGGGTTGGTCGTGTTTCTTGGCCAGCTCGGCGATGGCGTAGTCGGCGATCTTGTAATCGGGCAGCTCGGAATCCGCGCAGTCGAGCGGGGCGAATTTGATGCCGCCGACGCCGTCGTTCTGGGCGTTTTTGGCGAGCTTCTTCTCGGCTTTGCCGCCGCCTTCATTGTCGAGGTAGTCGTCCCAATCGCCGCGGCGCTTGTAGGCTTCGTGGTAGATCTTCCCCGAGCCACAGACGAAGTAGCCCGCGGTGCGGAAGGCGTGGGTGAGGGTCTTTTCCTCGGGGATGACCACGCGCCAGTCGTTGTTGTTATTGTAAACGCCGGTCGTGAACGGCCGGAGCCCGCTCATGAGCGCGGCGCGCGAGGGATTGCAGACCGGCGCGGCGCAATAGCTGTGGGTGAAGGCGACGCCCATCTTCGCAAGGCGATCGATGTTCGGCGTCTTCGTTTGCGGATGGTGGCCGAGGTAGCCGACCCAATCGCGCAGATCGTCCACGGCGATGAAGAGGACGTTGGGCTTCGCGGGTGTGGCGGCGAAGGTGCGGGCCGAGGTGAGCAGCGCGAGGACGAGGAGGAAACGGACGGCTTTCATGGTCAGGCTGAAACCGCGGCCGCGCGGGGAGGTTGCAATGACCTTGCAGATGTCTGGACGAAGTCGGGATGGACCGCAGAGGCGCAGAGAAAACAGCGAGGGCCGCAGAGGGAAAAACAAAAGCCCTCTGCGGCCCTCTGCGGCTTCTCGGCGTTCTCTGCGGTTAAGTCCGACTCTGGCCAGCGGCTCAGGCCGGTTTTTCCTCTGTGCTCGGGACGCAGGCGATGCTGATCGGCGATTCGTGGAGCAGGCGGCGGGAGACGGAGTGGTGTGAGAGGCGCTGAAAGCCGTGCCACTGGTGGGTGCCGACGACGAGCAGATCGGCGGTGGTTTCCTCGGCGACCTGCAGCAATTGCGCATCGATCCGCCCATGCCCGTTGCAGATGAAGACGGTGTTTGGTTCGAAGCCGAGGAGCCGCTCGGCTTCCGTGCGGAGGAGTTGTTTCGCCGCGTCGTCGGGCGCGGAGGTGGTGGCTTGCTGCGGGTGGCTGTGTTCGACGTAGGCGACGGTGACGACGCAGGGGCCGAGGAGTGCCAGGTCGCGAACCCAGCGCAGGGCAGCCTCCGCCTGCGGGCTGAAGTCCGTCCCGACGAGCACGCGCAGCCGGCGTTCGCCGCGCGCCCATTCCTCGAGCGGCTCGGGATGGCGCACGATGAGCGTGGGGATGGGCGACGATTCCGCGATGCGCTCGGCGACGCTGCCGAGCACCCAGCGACCCAGCGCGCCGTGGCCGGACGCGGCGAGGACGGTCAGCGCGGCGTGGGTATTCGTCGCCACCTGCTGCAGGCCGTCGTCGGGCCAACCGGCGACGAGGCGCTCCTCGACGGGCAGGGTGGAAGAGCGCACCCGCACCACTTCGGCGGCGAGCTGGCTTTGCATCGGCGCGATGAATTGCGACCGGAGATGCGCGGGGATTTCGCCGCGTTCATCGATGCTGTGGGCGAGGATGAGCTGGGTGTGCGCCAGCCGCGCGAGGGCCGCGGCGACGTCGGCGGCCCTGCTGGCCTGGGGAGAGAAGTCGGTGCCGCAGAGGATGGGGTGGTCGGTGTTCATTCGGGGTGGGGTGACTGCGCCAAGGTAGGGCCGGAAGGGAGCAGCCTCCAAGCCCGCGCTTGGCCGAACTGCGTCAATTCTTGGCGCGCTCGATCAACGGAACAAGGCGACCACTTCAATCCCGCCGACGATGAGGAAGAGCAGCAGGACGACGACGAGCAGCGCATTGGTGAGGAAGCCGGGGCGCGGGATGCTGGCGGGCCAGGGCACGCGGTTGTTCAGGTAGAGGAGCGTGGCGGCGAGGAACGGGAAGAACAGGCTGCCGACGATGGTGAAGCCGACGATGAGAAAGAGCGGACGCCCGAGAAAGGCGAGCGGCACGGCCACGAGCGCCATGAAGGCGAGCGCGCCGCGGAAGGCGGGCGAGGTCGATTGCAGGGTGGCCTGACGTTCCGCCTCGGGCAGGCGGCGCCACAGGCTGAAGGTATCGGCACAGATGATCGGTACGGTGCGCCAGACGCCGAGGAGTGAGGCGGTGACGGCTGCCCAGAAGCCGATGGAGTAGATGTAGAAACCGGCGGGACCAATGAGGCGCGCGAGTTCGCCGGCCATGCGCGAGACGGCATCGCGATCGCTGATGGCGACGCCCGCGGCGTGGAAGACGTGATTGGCGATGAGCATGACGGAGAGGCCGAAGACCGCGGTGAAAAGATAGGCGATGGCGAGGTCGATCCGCACCGCCCGCAGATCGGCGGCCCCGCTTCGCTCCTCGCGCAAAAGGTAGCCGTAGCTGAGCAGCGTGAGCGAGCCGCCCACGCCGCCGATGATCGAGAGCACATAGGCCGCGTCGGCGCGGGGAATGGTCGGAACGAAAAGGCCGCGCAGGACATTGAGCGGATCGCGGAAGGTCAGCGCCGCGCAGATGACGATGCTGAAAAACATGAAGACGATGAGCGGCTTCATGACGCGCGCAAACCCCGCCGAGCGGCCAAAATAGATGACCGGGAAGGCGATGGCAGCATGCGCGAGCCCGCCCCAGGAGCGCGGCACTACGCCGCCCGTGAGATTTTCCACGGCCAGCCCGCAGCCGCTCACGAGCGCGCCGCTCACGGCCACGGACCAGACCACGACATAGAGCGCGAAGCCGCCGAGCACCCAGCGCGGCAGATGTCGCGCCCAGCCTTCGAGCGCGGTGGTGCCGGTGGCGAGCTGCCAGCGCGCGAGGCCTTCGCTGAGGACAAATTTTAGAAACGCCCCGAGCGCCAGCGCCCAGAGCAGCGTGAGCCCGCCGCGCGAGCCTCCGACCGTGGCGGCCACGATGTCGCTCGCGCCGATGCCGCTCGCCGCCATGATCAACCCCGGGCCGATCCAACGTTGTGCGGCCGGCGGCTGAGTCACTTGAGGATTTCCTTCAGCACGCGGCCTTCGACATTCGGCAGCGGCACGCCGAGGAGCTCGGCGATGGTTGGCGCAACGTCGAGGTTGGTGACGCGTTCGAGCTTCACGCCGGGTTTGATGCCGTAGCCGCTGGCGAGGAAGATGCCGTCGAGCTCGGGATCGCTGTTCGGGTAGCCGTGGGTGCCGAGATAGGTCTTCGATTCGCGGATGACTTCGGCGCCGTCGAGGCCTTGGAAAAAGGCGTAGCCGTCCTTCGCGTAGAGCACGAGATCGCCCATGCCTTGGTTTTGCGCGGGCGTCGGCATGCCGAGCGTTGGGCCGTCGTTGCCGTCGATGACCTGCTTCACGCCTTCGAGCCCGGCGCAGAGGGTCTTGAGTTTCGGCAACAGCTCTGCGCGCTTCGCCGGATCGGTGACATAGACAAACGCGAGCCCGCCCTGCGGCATGACATAGGCATCGCAGCTCTCGACCTTGCCCTCCTTCAAGCGAATGAGCCCGGCATCGCGCAGCGCGACATTGGTGTGGATGACTTTTTGCACCTTCTTGAAGCCGTGATCGGTCGCGACAACGATCGTCGCGCGGTCGCGCAACCCGGCGCGCTGCAGCGAGGCGAGCAGATCGCCGATGAGCCGATCGGCATACGCATAAGCCGTGTAGCTCGCGGTGCTGCCGGGGCCGTTGGCGTGGTTCACGGCGTCGGTGGTGAGCGTGTGGTAGAGGAGCAGGTTGGGTTTGTGCCGCTCGATGATGTGCGTCGCGGCTTTCGTCCAGATGTCATCGCGCCAGACGATGGTGCGGCCTTTGGTCCAGTTGCGAATGTCGTCTGCCGTGACCGTTCCCGCGGCGATCATCTCCTGCTCGATCGCGCCACCGAGCTTTGGAATCTCGAGGAACTCGTGATGGATCGTGCCGGAGTTGAGGATCGCGACCCAATCGACCTGCGCCGTTTTCAGCCCAGCCTTGAACGCCGCGTCATAAACCGTCGGCGCGAAAACCATGTCGGCCTTGTCACGCCATTGCTCGATCGCCGGGGGCATCGTCGGACCGCCGCGGACGAGCAGGCCGTTGAAGAGCACGCCGTGCCGCTGCGGGTTCACGCCGGTGACGAGCGTGGTGTGATTGATCCAGGTGATCGACGGATTCGAGACGGTCATGCGCTCAGCGACCGCGCCGTCCGCGGCGAGCTTGCGGAGATTCGGGATGACGAGGTTCGGGTCCTTCCAGATCCACGCGGGGAAACCGTCAACGCTGATCAGGACGACGATGCGATCCTTGGCGGAGATGGTTTCCGCCAAGACGCTGGCGGCGAGAGTGACGAGGAGGGCGAGAGTGAGGCGGAGGGATTTCACAGTGCGGAGTTAATCCCCGATGCAACGGTTCACGAGACGATTTCGCCGCGTGATCAACGTTTGGCCGGAGGCGCTTTCGGCCCGAAGAGTCCGCCGAGGTCGAAGCGGGCGAGGCGCTTCTTTTCACCAAACTGGAAGGCGCGGATCTCGGCCTGAAAATCGCGCACGGTCGGGTGGCGATCCTCGATGGCCAGCGACATGGCTTTGAGCGCAATTTTCACCAGCGGTTCGGGGAGGCGGCCATCCGCAAGGTGCGCGAGATTGCGACCCTCGATGGCTTCGTGCGGCGGCGTGACCTGGCCGGAGACGACTTTGATCAGCGTGTTGTGCGCGTCCGTGCCATCGAAGGGCGGCTGGAGGGTGAGGATGTTGTAAAGAATCGCGCCGAGTGCGTAGACATCGGCCCGGCCATCGACGGTATGCGACAGACCGGCGGCTTGCTCGGGGGACATGAATTGTGGTGTGCCGAGGGCCGAGCCGACGACCGTTCCGAAGCTCTCGTCGTCGTCGCGCAGCGAGCTGACCATGGTGCGCACGCTGGCTTTGGTGTCGGCGTTGGCGCTTTGCCCGAGCGGTTTGGCAAGGCCCCAATCCATAACGAGCGTTTCGCCAAAGGTGCCGAGCATGATGTTGTCGGGCTTGAGGTCGCGGTGCACGACGCCCTTGGAATGCGCGTAGGCCACGGCATCGCAGACGCTGAGCAAAATGGTGAGCAGCTCGCTGAGCGGATACTTCTCCTGCGCCTCGGGCTGCTCGCGCCGCAGGGCTTCGAGGACCCGCTTCAGCGATTCGCCGCGGACGAGCTTCATGACGTAGAACGGCTGGTCGAGTTCGTTCACGTTGAGTTCGTAGATCGGGACGATGTTCGGGTGCTCGAGTTGCGCGGTGATCTGCGCTTCCTCGATGAACCGCGCGACGTGCTCGGGCGATTTCAAGTCCACCAACACTTTCATCGCGACGGCCCGCCGCGTGGTCAGGTCTTCGGCCTCCATGACGGAACCCATGCCGCCTTGCGCGATGAGTGTCGTGACCCGATAGCGGCGCTCATTTCGCAAGGACTCGGGCAGGTAGCGCTGCACCGCAGCGGTCTGGGGTGGGAGCGCGTCATCGGGCTGCGAGGGCGATGGCAGCCGGCGCAGTTCGAGTCGCACATTGCCGACCGCGAGGTCTTGCTGGGGAAAGACCAGCGTCCGGTTGTTGGCGGCGATCCTTGCTCCACCGACGAAGGTGCCATTGGCGCTGCCGCAGTCTTCGATCTCCCAACTGTAGTAGCTGAGTGTGAGTTCGGCGTGCCGGCGCGAGACACGGTCGGAGTGAAGACGGATGCGCATCTCGACCTCGCGCCCGATCACGTATTCGCCGGGCGGCAGGACGCCCCGGAATATTTCGCGGCCTTCCACCGTTGCAACGACTTCGGTTTGCGGGATGAGCATGCCGCGGGTCGTGGTAGCAAAGCGGCCGCTGACGAGCAAGCTGTTCGCTCCGGTCGGAGGGCGAGCGCGTCAGCTCGGTCGCGGCCGATTTGAAATCCGAATAACCTGCCGATAGGTGCCAACAACCCCGCGTAACTTGTTTGTAACCTGGGTTCTTGGTCTTCGCTCCCAATCGTCGCGATACTTATTCGCAGCCTCCGAATGGCGTGGAACCTTCAACTGCGTGGCGAAGAACGCTGTCGGGCTACCTTATTCACACGATGAAGAAGAAGAGAGGGAGGTTCTAAAAATGTTCTTTCTCTCTTCTAGTTGTGAATAGCTCCCGCGCTCTACGTGTTCTGCGCCGCGAGCGCGGCCTGCGCTTTTGCCGAAGCCTCGGCAGCGCGGCGCACGATCTCTTCGGGGGAAGGGAGCGACAGCAGCACCTCGGGCGGGATGTCGCCGGCTTGGGCGAGCTTGATGAGGCACTTCTGGCGCTCGGTCAGCGCCTTGTCGGAGTCGCGATCCTTGCTGAACCGGCTCTTCGCTTTCTCGCTGCGCAGGCGGAGCATGTCGTAAACGTCGCCGCCGAGTAGCGCGCTGATGTCCACTTTCATCTTCTCCTTCGCGAGATCGGAGTCGCTCACGAGGTCGCCATTGATCGGGCCGGCTTTGTATTTCGGAAACATGATCGCGGCTTCCGGGCAGACGCGCGAGCAGGCGGGGCAGTTGGTTTTGCAGTTGTCGTTGTTCTGCACCTGGATGCGCTTGTCGCCGTCCACGCCATAGACGCCGAAGAGGCAGAAACTGAGGCACTGCATGCAGTTCGTGCAGCGGTCGTAGTCGATGACCGGGAACCACGGTTTCCATTCGCCGTGCTTGGGCGCGTGGAGTTCGGTGCGGGTGGTTTCGACGAGATCGGCGACCTGTTCGGCGTTGAAGCCCGTGATGTCGCGAGCCTGGGCGCCGGCGACCTCCGGGACGTTTCCGGCAAAACGCCCGATGACCACGGTGGGTGTCGCATCCGCAGGAGCGACCGCGCGCTCCCCACTGGCGCTGGTCACGCCAAAACCGCGCGAGAGCAGCGAGGAGAGCGTGGCGAAGCGGTCGTCGGCCCCGAGCGGAGTGGCGCCGGAACCTTCATAGAGTACGATGCGGAGAGCGGGGGCGAGCGGCATGCCGGAGGATTGGCCGGGGCCGCAGGACACGCAAGCGCGAAGGCGTGGGCCGGATCAGGCCGCGCGCGAATTTATCGAAGGAGAGCGAGAGGCTTAAGCCACGGGCACCTTGCGCCGCGATTTCTTCACCGCAGCCGCCGGCGCCGAGGAGATCACGGCCGTGCGGCGCATGCGAAAACGTGCGCTGGGACCGCTGCCGTAGTGCTTCACACCGCTCCAAAAAGCAGGATCCGCCTGCTTGTGTCCGAACTCGACGACCGTGCCATTGATCCGCGCGCTGAAGGTCTTGCGCACCGCGTCATTCATCACGTCGTCAGTGCCGAGCTTTTTCAGGTCGTCGGTAAGAGCTTCGTGCAACTGTTGAATCGATTGGATGGACATAAGGGACACATCATCGCACCGAATGCCCGGCGAGTCGCCCCTTCTTTCAAGCCGCTTTTGGAAGCAGGTGGGCTGGAGCTAAACCGGGTCGCTTTTTTCCGGTGCCGGCGCGCCGCTCGGCAGGATCCGCATGGTCTCTTTCCCGACGGGTAGATTCGGCGACAGCTCCGACGCGAAGAGCGCCTTAGCGACATCCTCGGCGGTGAGCACCCGCATATTCAGCACCTCGGTCCGCTCCGGCGATAGATCCGCATTTGCCTGGTGAAAGAGCCCCTTCACTGCGCGAGGAAAACAGGCCGCGATTTTCACCGCGCCTTCCGCCGCGAGCCGCTGGAGCGCCGGATCACGCCGCGCCGCCATCTCACAAAGATCGGCCACCGCCTCAAACGCCACGCCCGATTCGCAGAGCTTTTTCAAGACCGCGTCCTTCACTTCTTTCGGCACGACCTGCGCGTACTGGCAGTGGCAATAAAGGATGCGGGGAGGAGTATCGCTCATGGAAATCGGGGCGCGACACTAAGCACCAAACGCGCGTGGCGGAAATCC
The DNA here is from genome assembly GCA_038208565.1 of Chthoniobacterales bacterium. GTDB lineage: Bacteria > Verrucomicrobiota > Verrucomicrobiia > Chthoniobacterales > Chthoniobacteraceae > Chthoniobacter. The sequence continues at coordinate 24,391 of JBBQYR010000021.1, read as the reverse complement.
TTTGTTCACGGGGGCGCTCCGTTGACAGGCCCCGGCCAGCGGATTACGCCACCAGCATGCGGCGCGTTTTCCTCCCAGTCTTCGCGGCAGCTTTGCTCAACGCTCTCGCCAGCAATGCCGAAACGTCGAGGTCGTCACGCGCGGCGATCCGAAGTCGAGCCCGTGTATGGGGCGCCGCTGCGTTCCTCGGCGCGCAGCTTTGCTAAGCGACGGAGCGTTCCAAGGGTTCCGCGGCGAATGCTGGATATACGAAGAGATTCCACCGGATCGCGCCACGCTCCAGTGGGCGAGAGCGCTGATCGAAGATCGTTGGGATAAACCCGCCCCATAACGCGGCAAACAATTTGCAAAGGACGCAAAGCAGGGGTTGGAGAGTTTCCTGCAAAAGGCACCGACACTGAAGTCCCAGGAATGGAACGACTGGTGCGCCAGCGTTTCAAAATTCGCAGAAGCCGGTGTTCGAGATACGCGCGTCATTCCGATCATCACGGCCCGATTCCTGAGCCCAGAAGACACGATGCACTACGCGGCGCAAATCCTGAATCAATACCAAGCGCCGGGACGTCAGGAACTCTACCTCAAGCGTCTACGGCTGACGCTGGCCGAGGCGGGGAAGTTCCCGAAGAATGAGCATCGCGATTGGCCTTTTGGCGACTTCTACGACCTCATGTTGTTGCTGGGTTCGTCGAAAGATCGCGGAGTATTTGCGCGTGAGGGATTGACTCATGCGCACGCGTCGATCCGCGGAGACTCGATCCTGTTTCTGAAATTGCTGCCCAAAGACGAAGCGCGGCTCGCCGCAAGGCGCAGCCTCATGGACGCGAATCAACGAGTGCGTTTTTTTTGTCGAGGGCGCTGGCGGTCGCGAGCAGTTCCGCGCTGCCCTCGCGCGTAGCCGCCACGAGTAAGACTTTACCGCTCGTCGCCTTCCACCTGCTGCTTTTGAAGAATGCGGTCGATGGTGCAGTCGAGCAGCGCGCGGTAGCCGGCAACGTCGAGACACTTGGCATCGGGCTCGCCGCGGATCTCGTAAAGCCAGCCGCCTTGGTAGGGCTCCCGGCTCACGAGTTCGATGTCGGCGGTGAGCGCGGGATTCCCGCCAGCAAAGGATCCGTCGGCCGCGCAGTAGATGTCGCTGATCGCCTTGAAGCCCTCGATCGAGCCGATGATGTCGCCGCTCGCCACGGGAGCACCATCCGCTTTTTCCCACTGCACCTCCACGATCTCGCCGAGCATGCGCGTGGCAAATTTCGTGAAGCCGACGCGCCAACGGGCGGGCTCGATTTCGCGCAGCCAGAAATGCGACGGACTGTAGCGGCACTCCACGGGCAGGTGCGTGACGAAGGTGGCGCGTTTGTAAAAGGAGGTCTCGGACATTGGGAAAGCGGCTGCACTTACTCTTACTCATACTCCTACTCTTAATCCCACTCCGAAGACCGGCGGACGATTAAGATTAGGATTAAGGGGAGGAGTATGAGTAAGAAATCCGGGTGCTGTATTTCGATCACAACGCCACGCACCCAATGAGCGACGCCGCGCGTGAGGCCTGGCTGCGGGCGACGCGCGATTTCATCGGCAATCCCTCGAGCCCGCATCGGCTCGGTGCCCGCGCGGAGAAGGCGCTGGATGAAGCGCGGGAGAAGGTCGCGGGCTGGCTCGGGTGCGCGCCTGGGGATGTGGTGTGGACTTCTGGCGCGACGGAAGCGAACAACGCGGTGCTGCATCACGCCGCGCAAGAGGGTGATGGCGAAGTGTGGATTTCGGCGATCGAGCACCCGTGTGTGCATGCGGCCGCGGCGGAGTATTTCGGAAAGCGGCTGCGCTTCATTCCGGTGGGTCGCGAGGGAGTCGTGGAACTGGCCTGGCTTGCGAATGAGCTTGAGCACAAGGTCCCGGGGCTGGTCGCCATCATGGCGGCGAATAACGAAACGGGTGTCCTGCAGCCTTGGCGCGCCGCGTCGGCGCTGTGTCTGGAGCGAGGCGTTCCGTTTTTCACCGACGCCGCGCAATGGATTGGGAAGTGGCCGTCGGCAGGGCTCGGCGCCGCGGATTTTGTGAGCGGATGCGCGCACAAGTTTGGCGGTCCGCAGGGTGTCGGGTTCCTGAAAGTGTCGGCAGGATTTCGTCCTCTGCTCATCGGTGGTCCGCAGGAGGAAAGTCGGCGTGCAGGGACGGAAAATGTGGCCGGGGTGCTGGCGATGATCGCCGCGCTCAAGGAGCGGGAGGCGCAGATCGCGCGCGGTGAGCTGGCCGAACGCGCCGTTTGGCGAGCGGAATTTGAGCAGGAATTGCAACGAGCTTTGCCCGGAGCGGAGATCATCGGATCGCCCGCGGATCGGCTCTGGAACACGGTTTCCGCGCTCATGCCCGAGTCGCCGGACTGCCGCCAGCGCTGGGTGGTGAAGCTCGACAAGCTCGGCTTTGCCGTATCGACGGGATCAGCCTGCGCGAGCGGGAAGGAAGCACCGTCGCACGTGCTTTCGGCCATGGCGCTGCAGCCCTCGCAAGCCGCCAGAGTGCTGCGTTTCAGCGCGGGCTGGGAGACTTCGCGGGATGACTGGTCACAGCTTCTCGCCGGTCTCCAGCACGCTGCGAAAGAATTGGCGGCATGAATTTCCTGGCAAAATGAGCACGCCTTCCGAGCTGGTGCGCCCGACTTTCGGGGAAGCGTTCCGATTTTGGCTGAAGCTAGGTTTTATCAGCTTCGGCGGCCCGGCGGGGCAAATTGCGATCATGCATCGCGAGCTCGTGGAAAGACGCCGCTGGCTCAGCGAGAGCCGGTTTCTTCACGCGCTGAATTACTGCATGCTCCTGCCCGGACCGGAGGCGCAACAGCTCGCGACGTACGTCGGCTGGCTGCTCCACGGAACGCGCGGCGGTATCGTTGCGGGTGTGCTTTTCGTGCTCCCATCGGCGGTGATCCTGTGGGCGCTGAGCTGGGCTTATGTGACGCTCGGCCACGTGCCGTGGGTCGCGGCGCTTCTCTATGGTTTGAAACCGGCGGTGCTGGCGATCGTGGCCGCAGCGGTGATCCGAATTGGGCAGAAGGTGCTCAAGAACCCGTGGATGTTCGCGCTGGCGGGCGCTGCATTCGTGGCGCTCGCGGTCTTCGCTGCGCCTTTTCCCGCAGTGGTGTTCGGGGCCGGCTTGCTGGGTTGGGTGGGCGGAAGATTGGCGCCAGAAAGGTTTGCGGTCTTGAAAGGTCACGGTGGTGATGTCGAGGCCGGAGACACTCGGGCCGCGCATCCGTCCCTGTGGAGAGCTGTGAAGGTGCTGGTGATTTGCGGCGCTCTGTGGTGGGGACCGATTTTGGCCGTCGGGGCGCTTTTCGGCTGGGGGAGCACTTTCTTTCAGCAGGGCGTCTTTTTCAGCAAGACGGCGATGGTCACCTTCGGCGGAGCCTACGCCGTTCTGCCCTACGTTTCTCAGCAAGCGGTGGAACATTATGGCTGGATCGGAGCGACACAAATGCTTGATGGCCTTGGACTTGCAGAAACAACGCCGGGCCCGTTGATCATGGTGCTGCAGTTTGTGGGGTTTGTCGGAGCCTGGCAGCAACCGGGTGCGCTGAGCCCCTTGGCGGGTGCGACGCTCGGCGCGGCGATCACCACTTGGGCGACCTTCGCGCCGTGTTTCCTCTGGATTTTCCTCGGAGCGCCCTACGTCGAGGGTCTGCGCGGCAATCTTCGTCTCAACGCAGCGCTTTCCGCCATCACCGCCGCCGTGGTCGGTGTCATCTTGAATCTCGCCGTCTGGTTTGGCTGGCACGTGCTCCGCCCGGAAGCGGGACGCTGGGACTGGTTCGCGACCGCGATCACCGCAGTCGCCTTCGTGGGTCTGGTCCGCTGGAAGTGGGATGTGATCGCGGTGGTAGCAGGCGGCGCCGTGGCTGGCTACGTCTGGCATTTGGTGCACTGAAGGCTTCGCGCGAACCGCTTAGGTTTGGAATCAGGCCAAGTTTTACCGCGCTAGATGGACCGCTAGGAGCGCCAGATCCGCTGGTGTCACGCCGCTGATCCGCGAAGCCTGACCCAAGGTCTCCGGGCGCACCTTTTCCAGCTTCTGCCGCGTCTCGGCGCGCAGCCCTGAGATGGCAGAGTAGTCCAGGCGATCTGGAATTCGCTTCGCTTCACTGTCGCGCAGCCGCTCGATGGACGCTTCCTGCCGGACGATGTAACCGGCATATTTCAGCTCGACTTCCACGGCTTCCCACAGGTCCGCTGCGAAAGACTGGTGCAAAGCCTCGGGCAGGGCGGTGTGAGTATTTGCTGGGCGGCGGAGCCACTGGGCGACTTTCACGCCTTCATGATTGGCCGTGGCGACATGCTCGCGGACGCGCTGCAGGTCGGCCATCTTCTCCTGCAATCTCTCCCACCGGCGCGGGCTCACCAAGCCGTGCCCTTGGGCGATCGGAGTCAGGCGCAGGTCGGCGTTGTCCTGGCGGAGCAGGAGGCGGTGTTCAGCCCGACTGGTGAACATCCGATAAGGCTCCGGGGTTCCCTTGGTCACGAGATCATCGATCAGGACGCCGATGTAGGCATCCGCGCGAGATAGGACGAGCGGCGCTTCACTCCGGACCTTGAGCGCGGCGTTGGCGCCGGCGATGAGGCCCTGGGCTCCGGCTTCTTCATAACCCGAGGTGCCATTGATCTGGCCGGCAAAGTAGAGGTTTGGGACGCGTTTCGTCTCCAGCGTATGGAAGAGCTGTTGCGGCGGGCAGTAATCGTATTCGACCGCATAGCCCGGGCGCATGATCTCGGCGTTCTCGAGGCCGGGGATGGTCCGGATGAAGGCATACTGCACCTCCATCGGGAGGCTCGTGGAGACGCCGTTGATGTAGTATTCCTCGGTGTGCCGTCCCTCGGGTTCGAGGAAAACTTGGTGCGCCTCCTTCTCGGCGAAGCGCACGACCTTGTCCTCGATCGACGGGCAATACCGCGGTCCGATACCTTCGATGCGACCGGTGTAGAGGGGTGATTTATCGAGATTCGCCCGGATGAGGTCGTGGGTCTTGGTGGACGTGTAGCTGACCCAGCAGGGGAGTTGTTCCACATGGAACACGCCATCGGCCCAATGATTCAGGGAGAAGATGTCGTGGGTGTGGGCCTCCAGTTCTTCCGGGGCAAAGGTGAACGGGAGCGGTGGCTGGTCGCCGTCCTGCCGTTCACATTTGGTAAAATCGATCGTCTTCCCGTGCAACCGGCAGGGTGTGCCGGTCTTGAAGCGCCCGACGTCAAAACCCAGATCCTTGAGGCTGTCGCTCAGGGTGGAGAAAGCGTCGCCCATCCGCCCGCCGGCTTGGTTTTGTAGTCCGACATGCAGAAGCCCGCGCATGAAGGTGCCGGTGGTGACGACGACCGAGCGACCTTCCACCCGCAGACCAAGGTTCGTCTCGACCCCGCAGGCGCCGTCCGCGCCGACGAGAATCCGCACGGCGTTGCCTTGCTTGAGGTCGAGATTCGGCAGGCGCTCGAGTACCGCTTTGGCGCGAAACTGATACGCCTTCTTATCGCACTGGGCCCGCGGCGAGCGGACGCTCGGACCCTTTTTCCCGTTGAGCATCCGGAACTGGATACTCGTCGCGTCAGTGTTCAGCCCCATCACACCGCCCAGCGCATCGATCTCACGCACCATTTGTCCTTTTGCCTGGCCGCCGATCGCCGGGTTGCACGACATCTGCCCGACCGAGTCGAGGTTTTGGGTGAGGATGAGTGTGGCGCACCCGAGCCGGGAAGCCGCTGCTGCCGCTTCGATGCCGGCGTGACCGGCTCCGATCACGATCACGTCGTATTTCTTTGGGTAAACAAACATGCGTGTTCCATGTGGAACGTCAGGTCCCGAGGATTCCCTCCTTGGCCCGCGGCAGCAGCTCCGCGATCGACGAATCAAAATGCACCCCTTGGAGATTGGAGCATCGCACCGGCAAACTCGGAGAAAACTCCGCCAGCACCTGCCGACACGCGCCGCACGGGGTCACCGGCTGGATCGAATCCGCCACGATGGCGATCGCATCGAACTCCCGCTCGCCTTCCGCGACTGCGGCAAAGACGGCATTCCGCTCGGCGCAAATGGTCAGGCCGAAGGACAGATTCTCCACGTTGCAACCGCGAAAGATTCGCCCACTTTTGGTGCGCAGCGCCGCGCCCACGGCAAACTTCGAGTAAGGGGCGTAGGCCTTTTCCCGAGCGGCCAGGGCAGATTCCGTGAGCTGAGAGAAATCCATAAATATTTGGGGCTGTTATTCTTAGGTGAAAGTCGGTACGGCGGCGGGGCATTTTCCGGTTGCAATCTTGGGCGCATTCCCGGATATGGCGTCCGTGGTTTCCCCTAAACGCAACTACACCGGAAAACTGATCGCTGTCGAGGGTCTGGATGGCTCCGGCAAGTCCACCCAGATCTATCTCGTGAAGCGCTGGCTGGAGTTGGAAGGGTATCGCGTCTTCTTCACGGAGTGGAATTCGTCCATCCTCGTCAAGAAGTCCACGAGCAAGGGTAAGAAGCGCCAGCTCCTCACGCCCACCACCTTCTCGCTCATCCACGCCACGGACTTCGCCGATCGCTACGAGCGCCAGATCCTGCCCTTGCTCCGCGCCGGTTATATCGTCCTCGCCGATCGCTACATCTTCACGGCCCTGGCCCGCGACGCGGTGCGCGGTGTCGATCGAGATTGGGTGGAACAGCTCTACGATTTCGCGGTGCATCCCGACATCACCTTCTACTTCCGCGTCCCGCTCGAAGTCTCCCTCAAGCGCATCCTCGAAGGCCGCCCCGCACTCAAGTACCACGAGGCCGGGCTCTACATGGGCTGGACCTCCGACCCCTACGAAAGCTTCCGCATGTTTCAGGGGAAAGTCTTCGAGCAGTACGAATCCATGCGGGAAAGATTCGGTTTCACCGTGGTCGATGCCTCCGAGGAAATCCACGTGCAGCAGGCCAAAGTGCGCGACCTCATCCGCGGCAAAATCGACCTGCCCGCCTACCGCCGCCGCCCATGCCGCTGAAGGACAAACCATTCTTCGGCCGCAGCCTGCCGGAAGTCCGCGACCCGAAATTCGCCGGCCGCTTGTTTGCCATCGAAGGTGCCGACGGCTCCGGGCGCTCCACCCAGATCGGCCTGCTCAGCCAGTGGCTCGAAGCCAATGGCTACGCCGTGAAACACATGGGCCTCCGCCGCTCGAATCTGGTCAGCGAAGAGCTCGAGGAAGCCAAGCAGGGCAATGTCCTGACTAACACCACCATGTCGCTCTTCTATGCGACCGACTTCTTCGACCAACTCATCCACGAGATCATCCCCGCGCTGCGCGCCGGCTTCATCGTCCTCGCCGACCGCTACATCTACACCCTCATGGCCCGCGACCTCGCCCGCGGCGCCGACCGCGTCTGGACGCGCAACCTCTACAGCCCGGCCATCATCCCCGACGCCGTGTTCTACTTCCGCGTCAGCGCGGCCCAACTCGTCGATCGCAACTTCCAGAAAAACAGCACGCTCGACTACTGGGAAAGCGGCATGGATCTCGGCTTGTCGCGTGACATGTTTTCCAGCTTCGTGAAGTTCCAGCGCATGCTGCAGCTCGAGTTTCAGAAGATGCAGAAGGAGTTCGGCTTCGACATCATCAACGCCAACCTGCGCATCGACACCATCCAGAGGGAGCTGCGCAAGAAAATCGGCGCTCAGTTAGGCATCGGCGCCGCGGCACAAGTCATCGCGCTACCGCCGGCAGAATCCGGGCGATGATTAGCGGGGTGGGTCGGACGGCGGATCGTAACGCAGAGCACGCCTCAGCCGCGAGGGCAGCCGAGCCCCCATTTAGGAGCCCCCGCCTGACCGCGAAAGCGCGTACATCCGCTCGCCCTCCGCCCTTGCACAGAGGAGGACTGGAGGCGCAGCCGGGAACTCTGCCCGCACGACCGGAAATTTAGGCGATAAGCACAAAAATTGCGCTGCGCCGGGATGCCGCGCGCCATTTTTTCGGCGTAATCGGGTTGAGGGTTGCACAATTCACGACAGCCGATTAAATCACCCAGCCGTCAACGCGAAGCCACCGATATGCCTACTGCCGCCAAAGCCAAAGACCACGCCGCTGCGCCCATTAACGCGAAGCTCACGAAGGATGAAAAGATCGGCATCTTGCGACAGATGATCCGCATCCGACGCTTCGAGCAGCAGGCGCTGAAGCAATACAACGGCGGCAAGATGGGCGGCTTCATGCATCTTTATATCGGGCAGGAAAGTGTCGCGACCGGCGCTTGCTCGCTCATGGGTGATCACGATCACGTCATCACCGCGTATCGCTGCCACGGCCACGCCCTTGCCGTCGGCATGAGCATGAATGAGCTGATGGCGGAACTTTACGGCAAGGCCACCGGCTGCTCGAAAGGTAAGGGCGGCTCGATGCACTTCTTCGCGCCGGACAAGAATTTCTGGGGTGGTCACGGCATCGTCGGCGGGCAGACGCCGCTCGGTCTCGGTCTCGCTTACGGTTTGAAATACAAGGGCCTCAAGGGTGCGGCGATGTGCTTTCTCGGCGACGGCGCGGTGAACCAGGGCTGCTTCTACGAGTCGCTGAACATGGCGTCGCTCTTCGGCCTGCCGGTCATTTACGTCATCGAGAACAACAAGTACTCGATGGGCACCAGCCTCGAGCGATCTTCGGTCGTCAAACAGTGCCTCGCCCAACGCGGCGAGGCTTTTCTTGTCGACTGGGCGCAGGCCAATGGCGAGGACCTCTACGAAGTGCGCGCCGTCACGCAGGCTGCGATCGAGCGCGCGCACAACGAATCGAAGCCCACGATCCTCGAGTTCGATACCTATCGTTATTACGGCCACAGCGTCGCCGACTCGAAGCACAAGGGCGGCTATCGCCCCGAGGAAGAGATCGAGAAATACAAGACGCAGCACGACCCGATTCAGATCTTCAAGCGCCGCCTCATCGAGGAAAGCGTGCTGACCGAAGAGGCCTACGAGCAGATCGACGAAGCCGCGAAGGAAGAAGCCGCCGCCAGCGCGGTCTTCGCCGAGGAAAGCCCGCTCCCGACCGACGCCTCGATTTTCGAAGACGTTTATTTCGAAGTCGATCGCCAGACCGAAGCCGGTCGCACCGGCAAGCATTTTTTCCACGATTAAGCGCTCGCTCGCGCTGCTGTCACCGGGCTCTTCGATGCGTTCCGTCTTCGTCCTCATTTTCGCCGCCATCGGCCTCGTCGTCGCACCATCCACGACTTGGACGAAGGAGCCGGACTTCCTTGAGAACCGCTACGTCGTCATCCTCTCGGTTTATAAATCCTTCACCGAAGCCAAGGACGACGCGGTGAAAATCTCGAAGGCCGCGAAGCTGCCATTTTCCATGGAAGGCCGCGTCTTCGACAAAAAGCGCGGGCTGATTTATCCCGACAACTTTGACGACGAAGCTTTCCGCGGCGGCTACGTCGCCCGGCGTTACAATACCACGCACCTTCCCGGCAAAGACACGGACACCGAATACCTCTCCGTCGAGCGCTCCGATGGCTACGACGGATTTAAGCCCGGCTACTACATCGTCGTCGCCGGCATCCTCGAAAGCTCCGCCGCCGCCGCAAAGCGCACCAAGCAATTTACCGCGTGGGCGCCGACCGCTTACGCCAAGAAGACCAAGATCTATATGGGCTGCATGCACTAGCCGCCCGCAAACGACCCACACCACATGGCACTCATCGAATACCGCGACGCTCTCAACCAGGCCTTTGCCGAGGAAATCGAACGCGACCCGAACGTCGTCCTGATCGGCGAAGAAGTCGCCCAGTACGACGGCGCTTACAAAGTTACCAAAGGTCTGTGGAAAAAATACGGCGACAAACGAGTCGTCGATACACCGATCTCCGAAGCCGCTTTCATCGGCATGGGCGTCGGCGCCAGCATGCTCGGCCTGCGCCCGGTCATGGAGCTCATGTTCTGGAGCTTCGCCAGTGTCGCCTACGACCAGATCATCAATAACGCCGCGCAGATCCGCTACATGTCCGGCGGCCTGATCAACTGCCCGATTGTCATTCGCGGCCCCGCGAATGGCGGCACCAACGTCGGCGCCACCCACAGCCACACGCCCGAAAACTGGCTTGCGAATTTGCCCGGCCTCAAGGTCGTCAGCGCCGCCACGGCCTACGACGCCAAAGGCCTGATGAAAACCGCCATCCGCGACAACGACCCTGTCATGTTCATGGAGAACACGCTGCTTTACGGCGAAAAAGGCGAGGTGCCCGAAGAGGAATACCTCATCCCGCTCGGCAAGGCCGACATCAAGCGCGAGGGCAAAGACATCACGCTCATCGCCCACGGCCGCGCCGCGCTCACCGCGCTCAAAGCCGCCGAACTCCTCGCCGCTGAGCACGACATCGATGCCGAAGTCATCGACCTGCGCAGCATCCGCCCGCTCGACGAGGAAACGATCCTCGCCAGCGTCCGCAAGACGCACCGCGCCGTCTGCGTCGATGAAAACAAACCATTCTGCGGCGTCAGCGCCCAGATCGCTTCGATGCTGCAGGAGAAGTGCTTCGACGACCTCGACGCCCCGGTCCTGCGCGTCACCTCACTCGACGCCCCCGCGATTTACTCGCCAAAGCTGGAGCCCAAACAGCTCCCGCGCCCGCAGGACGTTATCGAGAAGGTGCTGAGCATCTGCTAGGGCGCGCCCGCCGCCATCCAGCTCGGAAAAAGTGCTTGCGAGTATGGCATGCGTGCCATACTTTCGGAGCATGAAAATGACCATGCACATCGACGAGGAAACCCTCGCGGAGGTCGTGAGGATTACCGGTGTCGCGAGTAAGACCAAGGCGGTCGAGGTCGCGCTCCGGGAGTTGGTCAGGAAGAGCAAATTCAAGCGGCTCGCCAAGGCCGGGATCGGCTTGACCTCCGAGGAATTGAAAGACGTGTGGGAAGATCCGTTTCCGGTAGAGACACTGCGGGCGGCGGAAGAAGCACCGGCAAATGTTCGCAAACGTCCTCGTCGATAGCAGCTACTACATCGATCGGCTGCGGGCCGGGGAAGATCCCTTCGAGGAGTTCGCCCTACATGCCGACGAGGCCGATTTCTTCACCTGCGGAGTGGTGATGATCGAGGTGCTGCGCGGCTTGAAAGTGAAGAAAGCGCACGACCGGCTGGCCGCGCTGATGGGTGCGATGATCTACGTGCCGACGCTCAACCACCATTGGGAGCGCGCCCGGGCCCTGGCGTGGGAACTCGACCGCCAGGGCCGCTTCGTGCATGTCCCCGATCTCATCATCGCCGTCTGCGCCCTCGAATCGGACGCCCTCCTCCTCACCCTCGATTCGGATTTTCGCCGCGTGCCCGGCTTGCAGGTTATCGACCGCCTCTGAGCGCGGGGTGAGGTTCGTTCGTGCTGCAGCCAGCTTTTTATTTCCCTCCCGGAGGTTTTGCGTTTAAGTCCGACGCCTCTAGCGGGACGACCGCTCTACTTACCGATTTTCATTCCATGGCCATCTACATCGAAATGCCGAAACTGAGCGACACCATGACCGAGGGAACCCTCGTCAAGTGGCGCAAAAATGAAGGGGAGAAAGTGACGAGCGGCGACGTGCTCGCGGAGATCGAGACCGACAAGGCGACGATGGAAATGGAAGCGTTCGACGACGGTGTGCTGCACAAGCACCTCGTTCCCGCTGGTGGTAAAGCGCCCGTCGGCGGCAAGATCGCGCTGCTCCTGCAAAAGGGCGAAGCGGCTCCGGCGGACGGCGCGCCGGTTCCCGATTCTCCGAAAGTAGCGGCCGGCAAAGCCGACACGATCGCCCCAGCCGGCGCGACGGAAGCGAGCGTTGGTCGTCCGAGTGCAGCCGCCTCCGCACCCGTGGCGAGCGGTTCACGGGTGAAGGCCTCGCCGCTGGCCAAAAAGATCGCCAAGACCAAGGGCGTCGAACTTTCCGGCCTCGCCGGCACCGGCCCCGGCGGCCGCATCGTGGCCAAGGATGTGGAAGGCGCGAAGGCCGGTGGCGTAGCGCCGAAAGCGGCCGCTCCTGCCGCCGTCGCCTCGATTCCGGCGGGCGAAGGCGACCAGACGATTCCGCTCAGCGGCATGCGCCGCATCATCGCCGAGCGCCTGCTCACCAGCAAAACGACGATCCCACATTTCTACCTCAACATCGAAGTCGATGCGGGTCCGTTGATGAAGTTCCGCGCCGAAGCCAACGCCGCAAGCGAAGCGGCGGGCGGGCCGAAGTTCACGGTCAATGATTTCGTCCTCAAGGCGGTCATCGCCGCCGCGGTGAAAGTGCCCGCGGTCAATGCGAGCTTCACCGGCGACTCGATCATCCAATACGCGAACGTCAATCTCAGCGTCGCCATCGCGGTGGACGATGGCCTCGTCACGCCGGTCATCCGCGAGGCGCAGAAGAAGTCGATCCGCGAGATCAGCGAATCCGTGAAAGACCTCGCCGCTCGCGCCCGTGGCAAAAAGCTCAAGCCCGACGAATATGCCGGCGGCACCATCACCGTCACGAACCTCGGCAGCTACGGCATCGACAGTTTCAGCGCGATCATCAACCCGCCCCAGGCGCTCATCATCAGCGTTGGCGCAATCGTGAAAAAGCCAGTCGTCAACGCGCAGGACGAGATCGTCGTCGGTCAGCGCCTCGCCCTCGGTCTGAGCGCGGATCACCGCGTGGTCGATGGCGCCGTCGGCGCACAATACCTCGCCGAACTGCGCAAGCTCGTCGAAAGCCCGACGCTGCTGCTGCTCTAAGCAGCCCGCTATTCGGCCCGCGCCCTCTCCCACCGCATGGCCCTCGTTTCCGTGCGTTCCTTCGCGGTCACCGTCGCATTGTTCAGCGTGCCGGCATTTGGGGAAACGCTCACCACCAATCTCCGTGCCGGGCAATCCACGGAAGTGGTGCTCGATTCCCCAGTCGATGACAGACACTTCCAGGACCCGCGCGGTTACCAGCATCACGGCGCAAGCACACGGACGTTCATCCGCAAACTAACACTCACCAACATTGGTACGGTGCCCCTCACCGGCCCGCTGATTGTCGTCAATGGGCGCGATTGGAGTAGCTCGGAAACACTTCGCCAGAGCCTCGCTCTCGCCGCTGCTCCGTCGTCGTCGATGCCTCGCCTCTTCGACTTCTGGCGCGACCACCTTTCGCACGCCGACAATCGCTGCGACGGCTCCAAGGAACCGCTCGCGTTACTCAACTTCTGGAGCTACGCGCTCTGCGGCGACACGACTTCCGCACTGATGCGCCTCGCCACAAGCTACGGCATCCCCGCGCGCAAGATCCCGCTCAACGGCCACGTCGCCGCCGAATACTTCTACGACTCCGCGTGGCACATCTTCGATACCGACCAAGCCGTGACCTACCTGCGGCTCGACAACCGCACCCTTGCTTCGGCGGCCGACCTTCGCGCGGATCCGTTCCTCGCGCGGCGCACCAAGGCTCTCGGGCGATTCGCGCCGGTTGATGAGGGAGCGATGGCTTTCAACACCGCGCTGCACGAATTCATCGAACCAAGGGAGGAGAAGCCGGCAAAGTATAAAAGCGCACCGGCCTCCGTTCGGGCCGAGACACTTCTCCCCGGTGAGCAGTGGATCGTTCACGCAGCGCAGGCGCCGGAGATGCCCGTCGGTTTGGCGACACTGGAAAAATGGGGACCGGTGCGCGAGACGACGCTGCGCGTGGTGGAATGGGTCATCAGCACAGCGGCTCGCCGCGATGCCAGCGGCAAGGTAACGGTGGCCACAGGCTATCCGATCTGGCGCGCCGTGAATCACACCACGGGTGAAGTCGTCACGCCACCCGCTGGCCGCGCGACGTTTGAGATCACCCTCCCGACCCGCGGATTCGATGACCGCATTTCCGTTTACAGCCAGCGCTCGCGGGCGTCCCTGCCGCTGCCCGGCAAAGGCCGCAACTCACTGCTCCTCGCGGCCAGCGCGGCGAGTGGTGTGGGAAAATTGGAGATCGATTGGGAGAAACCGGCGGAGTTGGTCGTGCCGAAAATCGCGGCCGAACAAATCGATGCAACGCCGACTTTTAGCCTGCGCGCCGAGCCGGGCGCCGACCTGCTCTGGTGGCAGATTTCCGCGAGCGAGGATTTCACCTGCGTGGCGCCGAGCTTCGACGCCGTCATTTCCGCAACCGATACCCTCCGCTTCGATCCACTCACGGCGACCTTCTTCAATCCCGAGCAGACGTATCGACTCCGCGTCAAAGTGCGGCGCGATGGAGTCTGGAGCGAATGGTCCGTGCCGCTGGAGTTTCGCGTCGAAAAACCTGCGCGTCCGGCGCCGGTCGCAGCCGCCGTGCAGGGCGCAAAGCTGCGGCTCTCGTGGCCCGCTGCGGGTGCCGCTGCGGAATATCTCCTCTTCGGCAGCAACCGCCTCGACTTCGTCCCCGAGCCCTTCGCGGAAGCCGAAATTGTCACCTTGCGCGAGCAAACCGTCGAGCATCGGCGCCTGAACAAAAACCTCGTGGCCACGGTCGCCAAACCGGAGATCGAACTGGTGCCGACATTTCATTTCTACCGCGTGATCACTCGCCGGGCCGGCGTGCTCTCCGTGCCCGGGGATCTCATCGCGATTCCGCCCGCGCTGGCGGAGAAACTCCCACCTGCGCTGGTCCTGCAGAATCGCTGGCAGCGTGTGGATGATCGCGACGCCCACTACGCGACGGAACTGCCGCTGCGCTGATCCGCACGAAAGCGGCCGCGAACCCGAATAGCGCTTTCCAATCCCCGCGCGCAGGCGAAACGCGTTTCACGGTTTGGCGACCGCCCCGCTCGCGCGCCGCCGCGCGGCTTAAGACTTCGCCACCGCCCAAGCCGCGCGGAGCCAGGCGCCGCGCGTTATCCTGCCATCCGCTTTTGGAAGCTTGGCGACGTCGAGGGTTAGCTTCGCAGCCAGTGTTTGCCAACGCGTGGCTAGAGCGGGATCCAGCGGCTTGTCGAGTTCGGCGGCGTGACCGGCGAACGCTTCGAAGTATTGCCCGGTGATGTTCTTCCCGCGCTTGCCCTGTTCCTCAAACGCAGGCGTGAGGCCGTGCCACCCGCCCGCCGTTCCCCACCATTGCACCGCCGAGAAATCCGCATGCCCCGGGGGCACGTCGCTGACATAGACCGTCGCCGAGCCGGCCTTGTGCAGCCGCGCCTGCAGCTCGGGGATCGACACCCGCTGGAGCGCCTGGCGCTTCGAGCGTGCGAGATGTGCGGCGTGCCCGGCGGCCTGGCCGAGCGACATCCAGATCGGCTCCAGTCGCAAGGCGCAGAAGCCCACATGCGAGGAACTCACCGCACCCGGAACGAGCAGATTTTCCATGCCCGGCGCGAGCAGCACGCCGTAGGGGATTTGGTAGGGCGCGACGCGTTTATAGAATTCGCCCGTGTGTTGGCCATCGAAGCGCGAGCCTTCGCGCGAAGTGCCGTGACAATTCGGGCCGTAGTCGCCCATGGCGATCGACTCCCGATGCAAAACCGCGCGCGCATCGTCCGGCGCAGGATCGGTGTCCCGTTCGGTGAAGACATACTCGCCGATCATGCGCCGCGCTTCGCGCACGTAGAGCTGGAGCGGCAGGTGATTGTTCTCGGTGAACTCATCCTTCGCCCAGCCCCACTCGCGCGCTTCGTCGCGAAACTTCGCCGGCACTTCGTCATCGTTCTGCAGAAAATAAAGCAAGCCCACATTCCAGCGCAGGTGTTCGTCGAAAATGCGATCGCGCGATTGCCGCAGGCCGGTGCGGGAGAAGGGCGCGACCGCTCCGCCCTGCACCACGCGCGCGGCAAAGCCCGACTCGCCCTCCGGCCAGTTGTCATTCTCGCCCGGTAGCGAGAGCCGCACGGGTCCACGGGATTGATCGTTCACATCGGCCTTACCATTCGGAACCGGCCCCTGCGCCTTCATTAGAAACGTCGGGTCATTGCCAAACACGCCCTTGATCTTCCCGCTAGCTAGCAGCGGCAGCAGGCCCGCGAATTCCTTGCGCAGATAGCCGGGTGGCTCCGCGACCCGGACCCGGTTCTCCGGGATGCGTGTGATGCAAAGGCGGAAGTTGTAAGCCTGCAGTTGGTCATCGGTTTGGTCGGGCGCGAGCGTCTCGCCGTATTCCTCGCCGGCTTCGCGACCGACCCGATACTTCACTCGCGCCGCCGCCATCAGGTCGCCCTCGTAGCTGGCATCGATGAAATAATAGGCGGGCACGGAATGGTAGGCTCCCGCGCTGTCGCTGAAGAGCGCGATCTCTACGGCCCGCGCCGACGCCGGGCCCTCGCCATTCCCGTTCGTGCTCGATTTCACGCCCTCCAGTGCCCACTCCATTTGCACTTTGATCTTCGGCTGCGCAGCCAGCATTTCCTGGAAAACCCGGAGCGCGATCTTCGGCTCGAACTGAGTCCCGCGAAAGCTGTCCTTCACCTGCTGAGAGTCGGCGCCGTAAGTCGTGCGATAGTGCGCCTCTACACGTTTGCTGAAATCGAGGAAGGAACCAGTGAGCCCTTCGAAGGAGCGGAAATCCGTGTGCGTCAGCCCATTCGACACCAGCCCGCCGATGCGGCGCGAAGGTTCTACGAGGAGCACCCGTTCGCCATCTTCCGCAGCGGCGATGGCCGCCGCGATGCCGGCGGGTGTGGCGCCATAGACGAGGACATCGTATTCTTGCGCCCACGAACGGCTGGAGATCACGGTGAGAAGAGCGAGCAGGGGGAGGAACAATCGGCGCATCCCCAAGCGGCTACCCGTTGTCGGTGCGCGCTGCAAGTCCCGCGTCCGCCGGACGGGCGCGTGCGAATCATCCACCGCTCATGTCCTCCACCCGCCCGCGAACCAAAGCTCCACCGATCCGGCACCTCGTCGTGGTGCTCGGCGACCAGCTTGATCGTGAATCAGCGGCGCTCGATGACTTCGACGAAGGGCGCGACGCGATCTGGATGGCGGAGGTCGGGCGCGAGTCCACGAAAGTGTGGACGCATCAGGCGCGGATCGCGGTCTTCCTCGCGGCGATGCGGCACTTTGCCGCGGAGCAGCGGGAACGTGGGCGCCGTGTTTGCTATCGCGAACTCGATGACCCGGCGAACATCGGGACGCTCGGCGGCGAACTAGCGCGCACCATTGCCGAGACGCGCCCGGAGAAGTTGATCGTCGTCGAAGCTGGCGAGTGGAGCGTGCGCGAAGAAATCGTCGCCGTGGCGAGGAAGGCCGGAATCGAGCTCGAGACGCGTCCGGATCGGCATTTCTTTTGCAGCGGCGAGGAGTTCACCGCGCACGCGCAGGGCCGCAAACAGCTCCGCATGGAATTTTTCTATCGCGAAATGCGTAGGAAAACCGGCGTGCTCATGGACGGCGACAAGCCGGTCGGCGGGCAGTGGAATTTCGATCACGACAACCGCGCGAGCTTTGGCAAAAGCGGTCCCGGGCTGGTGCCGCCGCGGAAACGCTTCCCGCCCGACGCCATCACGCGCGAGGTGCTCGCGATGGTCGCGCGACGTTTCCCGGACCATCCCGGAAAGCTCGCGCACTTCGACTGGCCGGTGACTCCCGCGCAGGCTCGCCGCGCGCTCAAGCACTTCATCGCCGAGCGACTGCCGGAATATGGCCAGTGGCAGGACGCGATGTGGACCGACGAGGCGTGGCTCTGGCATTCGCATCTTTCCGTGGCGCTGAATCTCAAGCTCCTCGATCCGCGCACGGTGCTTGCCGCGGCGGAGCAGGCGTATCGGGAAAAGCGCGCGCCGCTCGCCAGCGTGGAAGGTTTCATCCGGCAGATCCTCGGCTGGCGCGAATACGTGCGCGGCGTCTACTGGCGCTTCATGCCCGAGTATGTGGAACGCAACGCGCTCGGCGCCGGGCGACCTTTGCCGAAATTCTACTGGACCGGCGAGACCGAGATGAATTGCCTGCGCCAGGCGATCGGCCAGACGCTCGACTTCGGCTACGCGCATCACATCCAGCGGCTCATGGTCACGGGTCTTTTTGCCCTGCTGCTCGGCGTCGATCCGCGCCGCGTACACGAGTGGTATCTCGCGGTTTATGTCGATGCCGTGGAGTGGGTCGAACTGCCGAACACGCTCGGCATGTCGCAATACGCGGACGGCGGCGCGATGGCCTCGAAGCCTTACATCGCGAGCGGAAAATATATCGAGCGCATGTCGAACTACTGCGCCGGCTGCCGCTTCGATCCCGCGCAGCGCACCGGCGCAAAGGCGTGCCCCTTCACCACGCTCTATTGGGACTTCCTGCTGCGGCACGAACAGCGGCTCGCGGGAAACCAGCGCATGGTCATGCAGGTGCGCAATCTGCAGCGGCTCTCCGCGGCGGAGAAGGAGGCGATCATCGGACAAGCCGGGGAGGTGCAGGCACGATGCGCGGGGTGAAAAAAGAGCATCTCCCGGAAAAGACCTGCGCCGGGTGCGGCCGACCGTTCACGTGGCGGAAGAAGTGGGCGCGTGATTGGGATCAGGTGCGGTATTGCAGCGACGCCTGCCGCCGCGGGAAACACCCGCTCGACCGCCGGTGAACCCAAGCGCCGACGCCATTCGCGAAACGCTCCTCCGCCTCGCCCGCGAGCGCGGCGCTGAGTGGGCCGCAAGCCGTCCGGCTCCGCCCGGCGCCCTATTGCCGGAGCAATATCCTGAGCTACTCGCTGCGAATCACGCCCGAGCAGCATTTCATCAACTGGCAGCAGGACCCGCAGTCAAACTACCTCGCGCGGCTCGTCTTTCCGGAGAAGACCACGGACACACGCCCGGAAAACTCCGCGAGCCCGCGCCGGAACCGAATCGCGAATTCCCCGTTACGCTCGATCCGCGCACCTGACGTTTGGCGGCATGATTGCGTGAGACGCGTGAAACACCGTAGGCTCCCAAACAGATGACCCCAACCACCGAGCCGACTCCCGCTGCGCCGATCTCCGGTTTGCTCGCGGGGTATCGTCCGAGAGTGGAGGTCTTCGATGAAATGCGGGCGGCGCCCGGGCTCATCCGCCCGCACTGGCAGCCGCTCGTGCAAGGCCTGGAGCGGCTCGGCGTCGATGGCCTGCGCGACCGTTCGGAAAGCGCGACGCAATTGCTCCGCGAACACGGCGTCACTTACAACGTCCACGCCGATGGCGAAAGCGCCGAGCGCACTTGGGAACTCGACCCGCTGCCGTTCGTCATCGATGCGCAGGAATGGGCCGCGCTCGAAGCCGGGCTCATCCAGCGCACGCGGCTGCTGAACCTTGTGCTGGCGGACATCTACGGGCCGCAGCAGTTGCTGAAAGACGGCCTGCTTCCGCCCGCGCTGCTCCACGCGAATCCCGGCTTCCTCCGCCCGTGTCACGGCATCCGTCCCCCCCGCGATCTCTTCCTCACGCTCCACGCCGTCGATCTCACGCGCGCGCCGAACGGCCGCTGGTGGGTGATGAGCGACCGCACGCAAGCGCCGAGCGGCGTCGGCTACGCGTTGGAAAATCGCGCGATCCTTTCGCGCGTGTTGCCGGATGAATTTCGCGAAAGCCACGTGCAGCGCCTCGGCGGATTCTTCGACCGACGCAAGGCTGGCCTGCGCTCGCTGGCACCGTGGACCAGCGCGCCAAACATCGTGCTGCTCACGCCGGGGCCTTACACCGAGACGTATTTCGAGCACGCCTACCTCGCGCGTTATCTCGGCTACCAACTCGTGGAAGGCAGCGATCTCACCGTGCGCGACCGGCGGGTTTTCCTGAAAACGATCGAGGGCTTGCAGCCCGTGGATGTGATCATCCGGCGCGTGGACGACACGTGGTGCGATCCGCTGGAGCTGCGCGGCGATTCCATCCTCGGCGTGCCCGGCCTCGTGGAAGCGGCACGCGCGGGGAACGTCGCGATCTCCAATGCGCTCGGTGGCGGTGCCGTCGAGACCACCGCGATCCTCGCCTTTCTCCCCGCGCTCGCGCAGCACCTCCTCGGGGAAAAACTCCGCATCCCCAATGTCGCGACGTGGTGGTGCGGGCAGGATAGCGAGCGCAACTACGCGCTCTGGGCGCTGAAGTCGCTGGTCGTGAAACGCGCCTTCGTCGGCGGTCACGGCGAGCCGAGCTTCGGCGAAAAACTCGCCAGCCCCGATATCGACGAACTCGCTGCCCGCATCCGCGGCAACCCGCATGCTTACGTGGGCCAGGAGCGGGTCGCGCTTTCCACCGCGCCGGTCTGGAGCGGCGCTGCGCTCGAACCGCGCCCGCTCATTCTCCGGTGTTATGTCTGCGCGACGCCCGATGGTTTCGCCGTCATGCCCGGCGGACTCACGCGCGTCTCCACCTCGGCCGATTCGCCGGTCGTGTCCTCGCGTTACGGCGGCGGGAGCAAGGACACGTGGGTGCGCTCCAGCACGCCGATGGAGATGGCGTCGCAGTTCGACACGACAGCGGCCCAAGATCGCCCTGAACGCGTCGTCTCACACGTGCCGAGCCGCGTCGTGGAGAATCTCTTCTGGCTGGGCCGTTACGCCGAGCGGCTGGAAGACACCACGCGCCTGCTCCGCGTCGCGCTGGGCCGAATCGCGGGTGAAGGCGGCCCGGCCGTCGATGTCGAACTCGTCGCCCTGTCGCGCTGGTTTGTCCGCGCGGATCTTCTGCCCGCCTACTTCTCCGGCCGATTCGCTCCGCAGGAATTTGCCTCGGAACTGCGCGAGCTCGTCTTCGAGCGCAACCGCTCCGGCACGGTGCGCGAGCTGCTCGGCCGCGTCGCCTTTCTCACCGCGGGCGTGCGCGACCGCCTCTCCGGCGATACCTGGCGCATCCTCAATCAGCTCCAGACCGAGTTCCCCGCGGCGATGTCGCGCACCACGCCGGGCGCGATCCTGCAGGCGTTGCACCGGCTCATCTTCCAGCTCGCGGCATTCAGCGGCATGGAGATGGAAAACATGACGCGCGGCCATGCCTGGCGTTTCCTCAGCATCGGGCGCCGCCTCGAGCGCGCGATCAACCTCATCACCAATGTGCGCGCCGTGCTCGCGACCGACACGACCGGCGCCGCGCTCCCGCCGCTGCTCGACTACACCGACAGCACCATGACCTATCGGCGACGCCACCTCGCCCGTCCCGAGCTACCCGTGGCGCTCACGCTGCTCCTCACCGACAGCCAGAATCCGCGCTCGCTGGCCTTTCAATTTGCAGCGCTCGGGCAGCACTTCGCGGATCTGCCCGGGGCGGGTGAGGGCCGCGCGGAGGATCAGCATTTCAGCGATCTCGCGGCGCTGCTCGTGGAGACCGATGTCCACGATCTCACCACGCAGGGCCCCGCCGCGCTCGGTCGTCTCGACCGCCGCCTCGCGGATCTTTTCGAGGGATGCTGCAAGCTCTCCGATCTCCTGAACGCGTCCTACTTCAGCCACGTCGCCGCGCGCGTCAGCTAAGCCGTGCTTTACGCCCTCACCCATCGCACCACCTACGGCTACGGCTCCGATGTCTCGGTGTCGCATCACCTCGCGCATCTGCGCCCGCGGGAACTGCCGCGGCAGCAAGTCTCCGACTACCGCGTCACCGTGGAGCCCACGCCCACGGCGGCGTCGGAACACGTCGATTACTACGGCAATGGCGTGAGCTTTTTCACCATCGGCACACCGCACGAACGGCTCGTCGTCACCGCGCGCAGCCGCATCCGCGTCGAGGCCCAGCTCCTGCCCAATGCCGCGCAGACCATGGTCTGGGAGCAAGTGCGCGCGCGCTGCGCCAAGGATGTGCTCACGCCGGACAGCGCCGTCGGCGAGTTCCGCTTCGACTCGCCCCACATCACTCGCCAGCCCGCCTTCGCCGACTACGCCGCGCCCTCGTTTCCGAAAGACCGGCCGCTCCTCGAAGGCGTGATCGATCTCACCGCGCGCATCTTCCGCGACTTCAAGTTCGACCCGCGCGCCACCACGGTCGCCACGCCGCTCGACGACGTTTTGAAAAAGCGCCGCGGCGTCTGCCAGGACTTCGCGCACCTCGCCATCGCCGGCCTGCGCTCGCTCGGACTGCCCGCGCGCTACGTCAGCGGTTATCTCGAAACCCAGCCGCCGCCCGGCAAAGCGCGGCTCGTCGGCGCCGACGCCTCGCATGCGTGGCTCTCCGTGTGGTGCCCCGGCCACGGCTGGATCGACGCCGACCCGACAAACAATCTCCTCCCCGCCGACCGCCACATCACCGTCGCGTGGGGTCGTGATTTCAGCGACGTCAGCCCGGTGCGCGGCGTGGTCGTGGGCGGTCGCGGCCACAGCCTCGGCGTGAGTGTGGACGTGGCCCGAGTGGCGGAGCCGTAAAGCGCCGCGCGCTTTCCGGCCTGTCATCCTGAGCGCCGCCGAAGGACCTCTGATCTCCTTCTTCCTCAAGCGCGTCGGTTCCGCGAGCGCTCGCTCTGGTGCATCGGTAGTGGCGCAGGGGAGTGGGAAATTTTCACCGGACACATCGTGGCACTGCTGGCCGACGGTTGCCTTGTTCTATATTCCATTTCGCCCGGTGTGGCGGATGGACTTGTGACCGCCGCTCGTTTGCGCTCTGCTCCGGCACGTTCATGACTTACTCCGCAATCGAACTCTGCGCCGGTGGCAGCCAAGCTGCATGAACGAACTGCCGCCCCGGAATGAACTGATGGGACCTACGGTCGAGGCGGTGAGGGCGCTTGGCGGCTCCGCTGCGAACGACGAAATCGTTGAGAAGGTTATCGCGCTGCTTGGAATTCCAGATGCGTTGGCCTCGCAGCCTTATATCTCCAAGTGAGGCAATGAAGATGGGAGAACCCAGCTTGAATATGGCCTCGCGTGGGCGCGCACTTACCTCAAGCAGCTTGGCATCCTCGACAACTCCGCGCGCGGCGTTTGGGTGCTGACCGGCAAGGAGCTCAAGGATGACTCGATCCGGCTCGCTGCTACGGAGCCGATTGCGCCACCGTCCGATTGGCGTGAACGGGTCAACTCTTACCTAGTCGAGACTCTCTCTCCCGATGCGTTCGAGCGCTTCATCCAACGCATCCTGCGGGAAACCGGCTTCACCCAAGTCGAAGTCCTCGGCAAAACAGGCGATGGCGGCATTGATGGGAAAGGCATCGCCAAGATCAATGGCATCCTCAGTTTTCGCGTCGTCTTCCAATGCCAGCGTTACCGTGGATCGGTAGGTGCAAGTGAGGTGAGAGACTTTCAGGGCGCGATGCAGGGGCGTGCGGACAAAGGGCTCTTCATCACGACGGGCTACTTCACGCGCGACGCAGACAAAGAAGCCACGCGTGACGGCGCAACCGCTATTGATCTGGTCGATGGAGAAAAGTTGGCGGAAAAGCTCAAGGAGCTTGGCCTCGGCATCATCATCGAGCGGACGGAAAATATCATCGTCGATGAAAACTGGTTCAAAACGCTTTGATCCTGGCCCAGCCGCGGCTCCTTGCTCCATGTGCGGAGCGATTCACGGCGATTCATGGGAAACCCGTCCCGCCAGAAGCTGCATCATCAGCTTGCAACCGAAATTTGGCGACGCCCCGCATCTCTGGAATATTTGCGACGAGTGCCAGAACGGGCTGAAGGGATTAGGAAGCCGACTGACTAACAGCGGGCGCAGCTTCTCCAGCTAGCCAGCCGTGTTACGCCAAGGGCGTTTCATCATTCAGCCCAGGGTTGCGAGGCACGAGCTACCCTGGGCGAAACATTCACTCGGCAACAACCCCAGCGGGGTTGAATCCGCCACCGACGGGACGGGTGATGCAACCGCCTTCGGGGTTGGCTAATTTCGACGGCAACCCAAGGTAGGCACTCCTGCGTCGTGCCAACCTTGGGCTGATTGATGAAACGCCGTTGGCGTTGCGAGCGAGCAGCTACCCACGGCCTGCCAGATGTGCGGTGTCGCTGCGGGTGATCCCGATCCGCTAGGCGGCTCGCGGCCCGTGCGATTCACGCTCGGCCACATCAAAGACAAATCCAAAGGCGGCGCCGATACTCCGCAAAACCTGCGCGCCGTTTGCACGAACTGCAACGAAGGGTTGCAAAACACCGCCCTCCCCAAGCCGGATCGAATTCAGCTGCTCGGCCAAGTGCGCCGGGCGACGCTCGACGACCAGCAGGCGGTGCTGGAATGGTTGTTGGCGAAGTTTGGGCTAACAGCAGCGAAAAAGGCCTAGACGGATAATTCCGTAAAAAATTCCCGCTTGACCCCGCCCCGGCCTTTTCGCTACAGCGAAAGGCAGAACCCAAGACGGTCGGTATGATTCCCCAGAACGAGATTGTTGTGTTTTTTCCGCGCCACGTTTCCCCGTGGCGATGGGTTCCTTTTTCCCTGATCAATGGTGCGGGAGGGATGTGCCGTCGCGCGGGACGCTCCCCGGAGGGCCGGACGCTATGAATACGGTGGCTCACAGGTGGCTGACGACTCTGAGGCTTCAGAGTGGTGCTTCTGGTCGGGAGGCGTGTGAGTGGGGTGCCGTGCAGGGGGCTGCGGGCG